>NZ_JBSGUP010000049.1:0-24889 GCF_053607985.1 Streptomyces sp. NPDC055078 | reverse complement strand
GTCCGGGGCGGAGCCCCGGGGCCCGGGCGCAGGAACCACCGGCGGCAGGCGCCGCGCGCGACGGACAGGGACACAGGCACGGGCACGGGCATCGCATACGTGGGGCCCCGGGCGCGCGGGGGCCGGGCGCACACCCCTGCCGCACCCCAATACCCCTCGCGGCTCCCACTCGTTGGGCAGGACGCCCACGAATGTCGGACTGCCGGAGAAGGACCCCGCATGCCCCCGAGCCCACCCCCACCCCTCGCGGGCGGCACGACCGGGGCCGACGCCCTGCGACCCCTGCTCGGCGTGGTGCTCGACGCGCTGTCGGACGGAGCGGCGACGCGCGGCGGACCGTTTCCGGCGGGCGGGCCGAGGGCGGTCGCGGACCGGGTGCGCGCCGCCGTCGGGCCGGTGCTGCCCGAGCGGGGCACCGGCGCGGAGGAAGCGATCCGTACGCTCGTGGGCGTGGTCACGGCGGGTGCCGCCGACCCGGCCGACCCCCTGTGCGCCGCCCATCTCCACACCCCGCCCCTCGCGCTCGCCGCCGCCGCCGACCTCGCGGTCTCCGCGCTCAACCCGTCCCTGGACTCCTGGGACCAGGCACCGGCGGCGTCCGAGCTGGAGGTGGCCGTCGGCAGGGCGCTGGCCGCCGAGGTCTACCCCGGGGCGGCCGATCCGGACGCACTCGTCACCACCGGCGGGACGGAGTCCAACCAGCTCGCTTTGCTCCTCGCCCGGGAGCGGCACGGCGCGGTCCAGGTGATCTGCGGGGCGGGCGCCCACCACTCCGTACAGCGGGCCGCCTGGCTGCTCGGACTGCCCGAGCCCATCGCCGTCCCCGCCGCCGACGGGGTACTCGGCCCTGCGGCCCTGGACGAGGCGCTGACCACGCTCCCCGGCCCGTGTCTCGTCGTCGCGACCGCGGGCGCCACCGACACCGGACGCATCGACCCCCTCCCCGAGATCGCCGGAGTCTGCGCACGCCACGGCGCCGAACTGCACATCGACGCGGCGTACGGCGGCGGACTGCTGTTCAGCGCGGCCCACCGGGACCGGCTGCGGGGGCTGGAGAAGGCGCACTCCGTCACCCTGGATCTCCACAAGCTGGGGTGGCAGCCCGTCGCGGCCGGACTGTTCGTGGTCGCCGATGCCGCGCGCCTGGACCCGCTCGCCGTCTCCGCCGACTATCTGAACGCCGGCGACGACACGGCCGCCGGAATCCCCGATCTGCTGGGCCGCTCACTGCGCACGACCCGCCGCCCGGACATCCTCAAGACCGCCGTCACGCTCAGGGCGCTGGGCCGCGTCGGCCTCGCCGCGCTCGTGGACCGTACGGTCGACACGGCCCGCCGGTTCGCCGAAATGGTCGAGGAGCACCCCCGGCTGGACCTGTGGGAACGGCCCGCCCTCACCACCGTCCTCTTCCGGCCCGCCGCCGCCACCGACGAGCGGACGGCGGCCGTCCGGCGCGCTCTGCTCATGGACGGCAGCGCGGTCCTCGGCCGGGCCCGCGCGGACGGCCGCCTGTGGCTGAAGGCCACCCTGCTCAACCCCCACGCCACCCCCGCCGCCCTGCGCCAACTGATCGAACTCGTGGAAGGCAGCACCCCCCGATGACCGGCACGCCCGCAACCGAACCTTCCGCCCAGGCTCAGGCCGCCCGGGACGCTCAGAAGCCCCAGGCAGCCCAGGAGACCCAGGAGGCATGGGGAGACCTCAGACCCCACGACCTCGTGGGGATCGGGATCGGCCCGTTCAACCTCTCGCTCGCCGCGCTCGCCGCCGGAGTCCCCGGCGGCCTCGCGACCGCCTTCTACGAGCAGCAGCCCCGGTTCAGCTGGCACCCCGGCCTGCTGATCGAGGGCTCCACACTCCAGGTCCCCTTCCTCGCCGACCTGGTGACCCTCGCGGACCCCGCCAGCCCCTGGAGCTTCCTCAGCTATCTCCGCCACCGTGAGCGGCTCTTCCCCTTCTACTTCGCCGAGCGGTTCCACATCCACCGCGCCGAGTACGACGCGTACTGCCGCTGGGTCGGCGACAGCCTCCCCGGGCTGCACTTCGGCCACCAGATCGACGCCGTCCGCTGGAACCCCGAACGCGCCCTGTTCGAGGTCGACTTCACCCAGCTCGACCCCGGCGGCGAGGCCGAGGCCCTCGGCCGCTCCTACGCCCGGAACATCGTGCTCGGCGTCGGCACCGAGCCGTATGTCCCCGAACCGCTGCGCCCGCTGGCCGACGCCCCCACCGTGCCCGTGATCCACTCCGCGGACTATCTCGACCACCGGGACCGGCTGCTGG
Source organism: Streptomyces sp. NPDC055078 (assembly GCF_053607985.1). Taxonomy (NCBI): domain Bacteria; kingdom Bacillati; phylum Actinomycetota; class Actinomycetes; order Kitasatosporales; family Streptomycetaceae; genus Streptomyces; species Streptomyces sp. NPDC055078. The sequence continues at coordinate 22,606 of NZ_JBSGUP010000049.1, read as the reverse complement.
CCGCCGGGCACATCACGGTCGTCGGCTCGGGACAGTCCGGCGCCGAGGTCTTCCTCGATCTGCTGCGCCGGCGCCCGCAGGGGGCGGAACAGCTCCACTGGCTGGCCCGTACCGAGTCGTTCGCGCCGATGGAGTACTCCAGACTGGGCCTGGAGCACTTCACCCCCGACTACACCCGGTACTTCCACGCCCTGCCGGAGCAGACCCGCGACCGGCTCGTGCCGAGTCAGTGGCAGCTCCACAAGGGCATCGACAACGGGACGATCTCCGCGATCCACGAGGAGCTGTACCGCCGCACCCTGCACGGCGGATGGCCGGACGCCGTCCTCACCCCCGGGGTGAGCGTCCGTACGGCCGGCCGGGTCGCCACCACCAAGGTCGAACTCCATCTGGAGCACCGCCAGCAGGGCACCCGCTCCCGGCTCACCACCGACGCCGTCGTCCTCGCCACCGGCTACCGCGAGCGCCCGGTCGCCGGGATGCTCGCCGGACTCGACCCGTATCTGCGCCATGACTCCTCCGGACGCCCGCGTATCGACGACGAGTTCCGGCTGATCCTCGACGACTCGGTGACCGGCTCGGTGTACGTGCAGAACGCCGGGAAGCACGCCCATGGCGTCGGCGCCCCCGACCTGGGCCTCGCCGCCTGGCGCAGCGCGAGCATTCTGAACTCGCTCACCGGCAAGGAGCCCTACCCGATGCCCCGGCGCACCGCCTTCACCAGCTTCGGCCTGGAGCGGTCCGAGGCCCCGAAGCTCCCCGGGCAGTCGGTACGGCTCACCCCCCTGGCCCACGGGATCTGACCGCGACGGCGCGCGGACCGGGCGGACACCCGTACGGCAGTGTGCGCCGGTGTCCGCCTGCCGCGGCGTTCCGGATGTGAGAGTGTCCCTACGTCACCCGCGGTACGACCACACAGCAGTACGAGGGAGTCTCCCGTGACCACCGACGCACCCGCCGCCCCGTACGGAACCCCCGAGACACCGAGGGTCGCCGTGCGGGGGGAGGCCCGGCTGGAGTTCGACCCCGAGATCGCGCGGATCGGGGTGGCGGTCAGCGCGCGCGGCACCGACCGCCGCAGCGCGCTCGACGATCTGACCCGCCGCAACGCCGCGGTCCTGGACCTGATCAAGTCGTACGGGGACGCGGTGGAGAAACTGGAGACGGGGGCCTTCTCCATCACCCCCGAACTGACCCGCCACGGCCGCGGCGAACGCGTCCGCGCGTACTACGGCCGCGTCCACATCACCGCCGAGCTGGGCGACTTCACCGCCCTCGGCGAGCTGACCACCCGGCTCGCCGATCTGGAGCTGACCCGGGTCGACGGCCCCTGGTGGGCACTGCGCCCCGACTCGCCCGCCCATGGCGAGGCCCGCCGCCAGGCGGTGCTGGAGGCGGTCCAGCGGGCCCGGGAGTACGCCCAGGCGCTGGGGGCCCGGCTGTCCGCCCTGGTGGAACTGGCCGATCTGGGTGCGGAGAACGCCGTTCCGTACGGGGCGTCACCGGAGCCGGGCGGAATGCGCATGGCCGCCTACGGCGGCGCCACGGCCGCCGAATCCGCGCCCGCGCTCGATCTCGAACCACAGCGCCAGACGGTCTACGCACAGGTGAATGCCCGCTTTACCATGACACCGCCCGAGCTGTGACGGATGAGCGATTTCCCTGCTTCCGGGCTTCCGAAAGGGGCGCTCCGACTCATCCCGGAATTACGCACGCTCCGGTGCGTCCCGGAATTGCTCATCGGAGCGCCCCCGCGCACAATTCAGCACTTCTCGATTCCGGCCGGAGCCGTCCCGTACCCGGTCCCGTACCCGGTCCCGTGCCTGGTCCCGTGCCTGGTCCCGTACTCGGTCCCGTGCCCGGTCAGAGCCAGGCCGGCGGCCGGACCGTGCCCGGTCTGCGCCCAGTTTGCGGCCCGTCGGTGCCCGGCCCGTGCCCGGCCCGTGCCCGGCCGTGCTCGGCCGTGCTCGGCCGTGCTCGTCAATAAGGGATTCACCGAAAGATTGTCGGGCAGTCATGCGAGAGCAATTCCCTACCGGTCGGTAAGTCATAGGCTCAGACCATGCGCCGAGCGAAAATCGTCTGTACTTTGGGCCCAGCTACCGACTCGTACGACCAGATCAAGGCATTGGTCGAGGCCGGTATGGATGTAGCCCGTTTCAACCTCAGTCATGGCGTTTACGCCGATCATGAGGAGCGCTATCAGCGCGTACGCAAGGCTTCCGATGAGACCCGCCGCAGTGTCGGCGTCCTGGCGGACCTTCAGGGCCCGAAGATCCGGCTCGGCCGCTTCAGCGAAGGCCCCGTACTCCTCGAACGCGGTGACGACTTCACCATCACCGTCGAGGAACTGGAAGGCGACCGCCATATCTGCGGCACCACCTACGACGGTCTCGCCGCCGATGTCACCACGGGTGAGCGCATTCTCGTCGACGACGGCAAGGTGACCCTGGAGGTGACCGGGGTCGACGGGCCCCGGGTGCGCACCAGGGTCATCGAGGGCGGCATGGTCTCCGACCACAAGGGGCTGAACCTCCCCGGGGTCGCGGTCTCCGTTCCCGCGCTCTCCGAGAAGGACGTCGAGGATCTGCGCTGGGCCCTGCGCATCGGGGTGGACATCATCGCGCTGTCGTTCGTCCGCAGCGGGCGGGACATCGTGGATGTGCACCGGATCATGGACGAGGAGGGCCGCAGGCTCCCGGTCATCGCCAAGGTCGAGAAGCCGCAGGCCGTCGAGAACATCGACGACATCGTGGCCGCCTTCGACGGAATCATGGTCGCCCGCGGCGATCTCGGCGTCGAAATGCCCCTGGAACAGGTGCCGATCGTCCAGAAGCGCGCGATCAAGCTCGCCAAGCGCAACGCCAAGCCGGTCATCGTCGCCACCCAGATGCTGGACTCGATGATCGACAACTCCCGGCCCACGCGCGCGGAGGCGTCCGATGTGGCCAACGCCGTCATCGACGGCACCGACGCCGTGATGCTGTCCGGCGAGACCAGCGTCGGGAAGTACCCGGTCGAGACGGTACGGACGATGAGCCGCATCGTGGAGGCGGCCGAGGAGGACGTACTCGCCAAGGGCCTGCCCCCGCTGACCGAGCGCAGCAAGCCCCGTACCCAGGGCGGCGCGGTGGCCCGGGCGGCGGCGGAGATGGGGGACTTCCTGGGCGCGAAGTTCCTGGTGGCCTTCACCCAGTCCGGCGACACGGTCAAACGGCTCTCCCGCTACCGCTCCCCGATCCCGCTGCTGGCCTTCACCCCGGACCCGGCGACCCGGTCCCAGCTCAATCTCACCTGGGGTGTGGAGACCTTCCTCGGCCCGCGGGTGGAGTCCACCGACGCGATGGTCGCTCAGGTCGACGAGGAACTGCTCAGGATCGGCCGCTGTGAGCGGGGCGACATCGTGGTGATCACGGCGGGCTCGCCGCCCGGAGTGGCGGGCTTCACCAACCTGGTGCGAGTGCACCACATCGGTGAGGACGCCAGCACCGGGCAACCCCGGTAGCGGCGCCTGGGAACACGCGAAAGGCCCCTCTTCGAGGGGCCTGAGTCGTGACCTTGGAACTAGAGGGAAAGTACCCCGGGTGGGATTCGAACCCACGCTGGATGGTGTTTGAGACCATTGCCTCTACCGCTGGGCTACCGGGGCGCCCTTGGAAACAAAGGATGACGAAGACCCTTCGTGTCCCAACCATACAGGAGCTGGGTAGTCTCATGGGGAGCACCCTGCCTTGGAATGAGGAGTCCCGTGACCGCCCCCGACTCGCCCGCGCCCGCCGCCGATGACGACAAGTCGCACGTTCCTCCGCTGACGACCCGCGTCGTGATCGCCGAGGACGAGGCCCTCATCCGGCTCGATCTCAAAGAGATGCTGGAGGAGGAGGGCTACGCGGTCGTCGGCGAGGCCGGAGACGGTCAGCGGGCCGTCGAACTGGCCCGTGAGCACCGGCCCGACCTGGTCATCCTCGATGTGAAGATGCCCGTCCTGGACGGGATCTCCGCGGCCGAGAAGATCACCGAGGAGTCCATCGCACCGGTCCTGATGCTGACGGCCTTCTCCCAGCGCGATCTGGTCGAACGGGCCAGGGACGCCGGGGCGATGGCGTATCTCGTCAAGCCCTTCAGTAAGAGCGATGTGGTCCCCGCCATCGAGATGGCCGTCTCCCGCTTCACCGAGCTGAAGGCCCTGGAGAAGGAGGTCGCCGACCTCTCCCAGCGGCTGGAGACCCGCAAGCTGGTCGACCGCGCCAAGAGCGTCCTCCAGACCGAGTACGGACTGAGCGAGCCGGCCGCCTTCCGCTGGATCCAGAAGACCTCCATGGACCGGCGCATGTCGATGCAGCAGGTCGCCGAGGCGGTCATCGAGGACTCCGAGGAGAAGAAGGCGGCCAAGGGCGACCAGTAGCCGAGGCTCCCCGGCCCGGATCGCCCGCGCCCGGCGAAATCCGGCCTCGGTGGGGTGAGTTGAGCCTCGCCGGCGCTTGCGGCGCCGGGGGTCCCTCCACCCGCGACAAGGACAGGGCCCGCCCCCCGGCAGGGGAAGCGGGCCCGCCGCTCGTGCGCGAACGACGCGGTCCGCGTACCACTCGGCCCCCTCAGCCCCTCAGTCCTCGCCGAGATACGCCTTGCGTACGGACTCGTCGTGCAGCAGATCCTCACCCGTGCCGGAGAGGACGACCCGGCCCACCTCCATCACATGCCCGTGATCGGCGAGCGACAGCGCCGCCTGGGCGTTCTGCTCGACCAGCAGGATCGTGGTGCCCTGGGCCTTGAGGTCGGTGATCGTGGCCATGATCTTCTGCATCATGATCGGTGACAGCCCCATGGAGGGCTCGTCGAGCATGAGCAGCTTCGGCCGGGACATCAGCGCCCGCCCCATGGCGAGCATCTGCTGCTCCCCGCCGGAGAGGGTGCCCGATGCCTGCTTGCTGCGCTCCCCGAGGATCGGGAAGAGTTCGTAGGCGCGCTGGATGTCCCGTTCGATCCCCGCCTTGTCGGTCCGCAGAAACGCGCCGAGCTTCAGGTTCTCCGCGATCGTGAGCCGAGGGAAGATGTGCCGGCCCTCGGGGGAGTGGGCCAGACCCAGGGCAACGACCTTGTGGGCGGGGATCCCGGCGAGGGGCTTGCCGTCGAAGACGATCCGTCCGCCCGACGGTTTGAGGAGTCCGGACAGGGTGCGCAGGGTGGTGGTCTTGCCCGCGCCGTTGGTGCCGATGAGGGTCACGACCTGACCGGCTTCGACGCTGAAGGAGATGCCCTTCACGGCCTCGATCTTGCCGTAGGCGACCCGGAGGTCTTCGACCTCTAGCAGTGCGGTCACTGGGCGTCCCCTTCCGGGCCGGTGGTACGGGTACCGCGCTCAGCCGTGCCGTCGGCGGAATCGGCGGAATCGATGGGCCCGCCGGTGCCAGTGGCGGTGCCGGTGGCCGTGGCTGTGCCCGTGGCTCCCGGCGCCTGGTCGGTGCCGGTGGCTGTGGCTGTGCCCGTGGTTCCCGGCGCCTGGTCGGTGGCGGCGGCTGTGCCCGTGGCTCCCGGCGCCTGGTCGGTGGCGCTCTGCGTCCCGACGGCCTCCGCTTCGGCCGCCTCGACCTCGGCGACCTCCTCCGCGCCCGGCGCCCCTTCGAACGGAGTGCCGAGATAGGCCGCGATGACCCGTTCGTCACCCTGGACGACCTCGGGGGTGCCCTCGACCAGCTTCTCGCCCTGGACCAGACAGGCCACCCGGTCGCAGAGATTGAAGATGAACCGCATGTCGTGCTCGATGACGAGTACGGCGATGCCCTGGTCCCGGATGGCGAAGATCAGCTCCTCGGCGGCCCGGGTCTCCTGTGGATTCATCCCCGCCGTGGGCTCGTCGAGGAGCAGCAGCCCGGGGTCGCTCGCCAGCGCCCGCGCGATCTCCAGCTTGCGCTGCTCGCCGTAGGGCAGATTGCGGGCGAGATGGTCGGCCTTGTGCGGCAGCCCGATGAACTCCAGGAGCTGCATGGCCCGCGCGTGCGACGCCGCCTCGGCCTTCTTGAAGCCGGGCCCGCGCAGCAGCGCCGACCAGAGCCCCTCCTTGGTACGGGTATGGCGTCCGACGAGCACGTTCTCCAGGACCGTCATATTGGCGAAGAGCCGGATGTTCTGGAAGGTACGCGCCACGCCCGCCTTGGTGACCAGATGCGGCTTGGGCGGCAGGACCGTGCCCCGGTAGCTGACCCTGCCCTCGGTCGGGATGTACAGCCCGGTCAGGCAGTTGAAGAACGTGGTCTTCCCGGCGCCGTTCGGGCCGATGAGACCGACGATCTCGCCGGAGCGGACCGTGAGGTCGACCGAGCGGACGGCGGTCAGACCGCCGAACCGCATCGTCACCCCGCTGGCCTCCAGCACGGTCGTGGCCGTGGTGTCCGTGGTGGTGGTCGTCATGCCGGTCACACCCCTGCCTTGGTGATGCCGACGCCGGAGCCGGGCAACCCCTTGTCCGGTGTGTCGAGTTGGTCGGTCTCGTGGTATTCGAGCTGCGCCCGGCGGTTGGCGATCAGGCCCTCGGGACGGAACCGCATCAGCAGGATCAGCGCGATGCCGAAGCCGAGGAGCTGGTAGTCGCTGAGGAACTGGAGCTTCGCCGGGATCATGTACAGCAGCGTGGCGCCGAGCAGCGGTCCGCTGACCGTGCCCATGCCACCCAGGATGACAGCCGCGAGCAGGAATGCCGAGTTGGGCGGCACCGGCCCGGCGAACTGGTACATCTCCGGCACCACGGTGTGCTGGACGTGCGCCTGCACCGTACCGGCGAGTCCGGCGAGCGTGGCGCCGAGGGCGAACGCGATGAGCTTGACCCGGAAGCCGTTGATGCCCATGGCGGTGGCGGCGGTCTCGTCCTCCCTGATCGCGACCCAGGCGCGGCCGATACGGGAGCTGCCCGCGCGGCTGAAGACCAGGACGACCAGGACCATCGCCAGCAGCATCAGCAGGTAGTAGTTGGCGTAACTGCCCAGCTCGATGCCCGCGATCGTGTGGGACTCACCGAAGTTGTACCCGAAGAACTCCAGATCGGGGATGTTCGGGATGCCGTTGGGGCCATTGGTGATCTGGGGGCCCGAGACACCGTCGAGGTTGCCCATGGCGATCCGGAAGATCTCTCCGAAGCCGAGGGTGACGATGGCGAGATAGTCGCCGCGCAGCCGCAGGGTCGGGGCGCCGATGATGACACCGAAGACCAGCGAGGCGGCGGCGCCGGTGAGGACGGAGGCCCAGAACGGGAACTGGACGTCGAACGCCGAGGCCGTCGACCCGGAGACGAGCGCGGCCGTGTACGCGCCGACGCCGAGGAAGGCGACGTATCCGAGGTCGAGCAGGCCCGCGAGGCCGACCACGATGTTCAGGCCCAGCGCGACCGTCGCGAAGATCAGGATGTTGACCGCGATCAGCGTGTACGTGTCGGTGTTCTGGGTGAACGGGAAGGCCGCGGCGGCGACGAAGGCCGCGATCAGGGTGACCTGGCGGTACTTGGCGGTGAGCGCGGAGAGCCGGGCGACGAGGCCGGCCTTGATGAACGCGGAGACGGCGAAGGCGACGATGATGAGATAGCCGGTGAACAGCTCGGCGTACTCGGTGTCGATGCCGTAGGTGACCACGTACATACCGATGGCGAACGCGGCCACGATGAGCAGGATCTCGGCCCAGGAGGGCAGTTTGCGCGTCGCGGGCAGCGGGCGGTCGATCCGGCCCAGCCGGATGTACCGGTAGAGGGCGTAGAGCACGATCACGAGGATGACCGCGAGGAACCAGTTCCACGGCGGCAGGTCGGCCTTGGTCCGCCGGTCGAGCGGCAGCCCCAGCGCGCCGATGAACGCGATCAGGGTCGCGACGGCGGCGACGTACGCGCCGGGCTCCAGATTGGCCAGTCCGCCCAGCTCGACCGTGATCGAGACGACGGTGTACCAGGTGGTGGCCAGGGCGCCGAAGGCCAGTACCGCGACCGGGTTGTTGCTGCCCGACGGGTTGAGCCAGCCGAGTCCGCGGACCCGGTAGGACGCCAGGACGAACAGCAGGGTGACGGCCCCGGCGACGAGGGTGAGGACCTGGAGACCGCCCGGGTACCCGGTGACGGTGAGGTCGCCGGGGAACTCCGCGGTCCAGGTCCACGCGAGAAAGGTGGAGACGACCGTCAGTACCGCTCCGGCGGCGGTGACCGCGCGGGCGACGGATGCGGGCAGCGGGATGACCGGGGTGGTTTCGGTCGTGGTGTCGGTAGTCATCGCTCTCACGCCCGATCCGCGACGCGCTCACCGAGCAGACCCTGCGGCCTGACGAGGAGCACGACGATGAGGAGTACGAATGCCCAGACATTGGCCCAGGCGCCGCCGCCGAGCTGCTGCATACCGGGGATCTCTTCGATGTACGCGATCGACAGGGACTCCGCGAGCCCCAGGGCGACGCCGCCGACCATGGCTCCGTAAATGTTGCCGATGCCTCCGAGGACCGCGGCGGTGAACGCCTTGAGTCCGAGGATGAAGCCCATCTCGAAGTTGATCTGGCCCTTGTCCAGGCCGTACACGACGGCCGCGACCGCGGCGAAGGCGGCACCGATGGCGAAGGCCATCACGATGATGCGGTCCGTGTTGATGCCCATCAGCTTCGCGGTGTCCGGGTCCTGCGCGGTGGCCTGCATGGCGCGTCCGCTGCGGCTCTTGGCGACGAAGAAGCCGAGGGCGAGCATGCACAGCGGGGCGAGGACCAGAATGAAGGCGTCGGCGCGCTGAATGGTCAGATTGTCCAGGATCTTGAAGGACTCACCCTTGAACTCCGGAAAACTCCTGGCCTTCTTGGCGTCCGGGTAGAAACCCCAGATGAGCTGCTGGAGCGCGATGGACAGACCGATCGCGGTGATCAGCGGGGCCAGCCGGGGAGCGCCGCGCAGTGGCCGGTAGGCGAACCGCTCCGCCGCGGTGGCGACGGCCACGGACGCGATGGCGCCACCTATGATCATGAGCGGAATCGCCACGAGAAGGGATATTCCACTGGGGAGCCAGATATAAGTCGTGAGGGCGCCGAATCCCCCGATCATAAAGATCTCGCCATGGGCGAAGTTGATGAGCTGGACGATGCCGTAGACCATGGTGTACCCGATGGCGATAAGACCGTAAAGGGCACCCAGTGCAAGGCCATTCGCCAGCTGTTGCGGCAGTTCGTTCACCGCGGAGCCTCCGATGAGCGTGTCGGATATGACTCCGCGCGAGGGCGCTGTTTGCACCCTCGCGCGGCTGGTTCATGAGTGCGGGGCTGTGCTGAGCTGCGGGTCAGTCCTCGAAGGTGGAGCTCTTCAGGTCCGTCCACTTGCCGCCCTTGACGGTGTAGACCGTGAGCTGCTTGTTCGTGGTGTCGCCGAACTCGTCGAAGGACACCTTGCCGGTCACGCCGTCGAAGGAGACCTTGGACATGGCCTCGGTGACCTTGGCGCGGGCGTCGTCCGGCAGCTTGCCATCGTTGTCGGCCACGACTGCCTTCACGGCCTGGACGATCGCCCAGCCGGCGTCGTAGGAGTAACCGCCGTAGGCGGCGTACGGGTCCTTGTAGCCGCCCGCCTTGTAGTCCTCGATGAACTTCTTGGCGGTGGGGAGCTTCTCTACGGGGTAGCCGACGGAGGTGGCGAGGTCGCCGTCGTTGGACTCACCGGAGGCGCTGATGAAGGCGGGGTCGTACATGCCGTCGCCGCCCATCAGGGGGATCTTCGCCCCGGCCTTCTTGACCTGGTCGGCGAGGAGTCCGGCCTCGGGGTACTGGCCGCCGAAGTAGAGCGAGTCGGCGCCGGACGCCTTGACCTTGTCGGCGGTGCTGGAGAAGTCCGTCTCCTTCACCGTGACATGGTCCGTACCGGCGACGGTGCCGCCGAGGCGCTTGAACTCCTCGGCGAAGATCGCCGACAGACCGGCGCCGTAGGTCTGCTTGTCGTCGACGACGTAGACCTTCTTCTTCTTGGCTTCGTTGTACAGGTACTGAGCCGCGAACTTGCCCTGGATGACATCCGTGGTTGCGGTACGGAAGTACGTCTTGAACGTGCGCTTCTTCTCGCCCTTGCCCCAGTCGTCGCCCTGGGACAGCGACGGGTTGGTGTTGGCGGGGGAGACCTGGACGAGGTTGGCCGTGTTGAAGACGCCCTGCATGGACTGCGAGACGCCGGAGTTCAGCGGGCCGACGACACCGATGACGTCCTTGTTGCCTACGAGTTTGGTGGCGTTTGCCTGTCCGGAGGCAGGAACGGCCTGGTCGTCGAGTGCTTCGATCTTGAATTCAATGCCCGGGACCTCATTGTTCTTGGTCGCGGTCTTGGCCGCGAGGTCCACGGAGTTCTTGATCCCCTGGCCGAGAGCGGACAGTGAACCCGTCAGCGGGGCGTCGACGCCGATGACCACGGTCGTCTTGCCGCCGCTGTCGGACTTCTTGTCGTCGTCGCGCGATCCGCATGCGGTGAGGGTGAGGGCTCCTGTGGTGACCACGGCAGTGAGTATGAGCATGGAACGGTTTCGCACGAATGAGTCCTTTCCGTGGCGCGGCCCCTCCCCTGAGGTGCCGTTTGGTCGCCGGGCTCTGCTGGGGCTGCACAGGCGTGCCGACAAGGCGCCCGGCGGCGCGGTGACTGGCCGTGACTCTAAGCGCCCTGACGGGGGTGAGGCACTCCGGAGGTCAGGATGTGACGCTCTTGTTATGCCGGGGTCAATTATCGGTGAGTGCGGCGGGCCGGATCGCGCGCTCGTGTGCCGCCGTAACGGTTCACATGGTGAGAACGTGCAGTTCCACTAAGGCGCTTGAGCGGATCTTGGTGCTGACACCATGCATATGGTCGGGGATCCCGGGCGGAGGCCGACAGGGGGGAATCGGGCAATTCGGGGGCCCTGGTTCCGGATCTTGTTCCTGTTACGGAGAGTCACATTCTGGCGGAGCGTGCTCGGCCGTCCGGGGCGGCTCGGGGGCTCTTATGGGGCCTCGCGGGGGGCGGTGCGGGGCGTCATGGAACGCGTGGATCGGGCGAGGCTCCGCTCCCGTACGACCCGCCGCGCCGCTTCCGCCCGGCCCGCCGGCGCGGCGTCGGGTCCCCTCGCGGATCGGTCGTCCTCGCGTACGTGCCTCGGGGCGCGGGCATTGACGACGGCTCGCGGGCGTGGTCGCGGGTGCGCGATCGGGCATCGGGTGAGGTGCTGCGGGGCAGGCGCCGCGGGGGTTGCGGTGCAACGCCCGTGCGATGCCAGCGAGTTGACCCGGCGGGCGGCGTACGGTCCGCGCTGCGCCGTGACGCCAGGAGCGGATGTGATCTCTGTGAGTCGTGTGGCGGATGGGGTGCGACTGCCTTCCGGGGGGCGATTGCAGGGACGGGCGGAAGGGGCGGGCGGAAGGGCGGGTTTGATCAACAAGTCGCCAGGGAAGGATGGTTGGGGGTGCCGGGCGCCTGGTGGATGGGTTGCGCTCCGGACGGCCGGGCGGCAGCGGCGCGTTCGTCCGGTGGTGGTTATCGGTCCGGGCGCCAGTTCTCGGAACTGCCCGTGGCGCCGCGCCGGACGGTGCACATATGCCTGGTCCGGGTATCGATCAGTGCGAAGGCCGCATTCCGCCCTCGACGTCTCTCTTCGGCGCGCGCGGCTGCGACGATCTCCTCGTGCAGGGCGAACTGCTCGTTGGACAGCCCCTTCTGCTCCCAGTCGAGCCCCGCCCAGGTGCTGCCCTTAAGGGCTTCCTTTGCCCAGTAGCCGACCAGGCTCGTGCAGAGGTCCGCGGGGGTCGACTTCCGCGGTACGGGGGTGGAAGCGGCGGGCCGCCCGGCAGGCGGATGCGCGGTACAGCCCGCCGCGGCGAACGCCACCAGCAGCAGCGCCCCGAGGGCGCGGCCCGCCGTGGTGTGCCGCGAGGTCACCATGAAAATGGACAGTAACCCCGTCACATTCGGTGACACAACGCGTGGGCGCCGGGCAGGTGCGGGGGGCCGCGGCCGGCCTGGGGTGGGCCTGCCTGGGGTGGGCCTGCCTGGGTTCGGGTCGTCGGGTTCGGGCGGCCAGGGCTCGGGTCGTTCGGGTTCGAGTCGTTTCGGGGTTCGGGCGGCCAGGGCTCGGCCCGCCCCTGTCCGGGTGGCCCTTGTCCGGGCGGGCCGTTTTCGGGTGGTCCCGGGTCGGGTCGCCCTTGATCCGGGCGGGCCGTTTTCGGGTGGCCCCCCGGGTCGGGTCGCCCTTGTCCGGGTCGCCCAGGTCGCCCCGGGCCGGGGGCCCGTTCTCGGGTGGCTCCGGCCCGGGTGGTCCTTGTCCGGGTCGCCCCGGGCCGGGTGGTCCTGGTCCGGGGGCTCAGGCCGTCGGTCCTCCGCCGCGCGCCTGCTCGGCGTCGGCGGGGGAGACCTCGCGCAGCAGACAGGTGAGCCGCGCCGTGCACACCCGCTTCTCCCGCTCGTCGGTGATCACGATCTCGTACGTCGCCGTCGACCGGCCCCGGTGCACGGGCGTGGCCACGCCGGTGACCAGGCCGGAACGCACGCCCCGGTGGTGGGTGCAGTTGAGATCGACCCCCACCGCGATCCTGGTGCTGCCGCCGTGCAGCATCGAACCGATCGAGCCCAGGGTCTCAGCCAGCACGGCCGACGCACCCCCGTGGAGCAGTCCGTACGGCTGGGTGTTGCCCTCCACCGGCATGGTGCCGACGACGCGCTCCGCCGATGCCTCCACGAGCTGGACACCCATGCGGCTGCCCAGATGCCCGGCCGAGAAGAGCGCGGGCAGATCCACCCCGAGCGCGGCGTATTCGTCGATGACCTCTTGCGGGAACTTCACGGCTGGCTGCTCGCCCATGGGGCAGGGCTCCGATCTGTGTGCGGTTGCATGCTGTACGCACCGTCCTATCAGATCGCTGAGCGAACGCTTAGCCCGCGGGTCACACCCGGCCTCACGGCTTCCGGCCCGCCGGGCCCTTCTCAGCCTTCCCGGGCTCGAATCGCACCACCACCGACTTGCTCACCGGGGTATTGCTGGTGTCGGCCGTGGAGTCCAGCGGCACCAGCACATTGGTCTCCGGGTAGTACGCCGCCGCACACCCCCGCGCGGTGGGGTAGTGCACCACCCGGAAACCGGGCGCGCGCCGCTCCACCCCGTCCTTCCACTCGCTGACCAGATCGGTGTACGAGCCGTCCGCCAGGCCCAGCTCCAGCGCGTCGCCGGGGTTCACCAGGACGACCCGGCGCCCGCCCTTGATCCCGCGATAGCGGTCGTCGAGTCCGTAGACCGTGGTGTTGTACTGGTCGTGCGAGCGCAGCGTCTGGAGCAGCAGCCGGCCCTGAGGGAGCTGGGGGAACTCCACGGGCGCGGCGGTGAAGTTGGCCTTCCCGGTCGCCGTGGGGAAGCGCCGCTCATCGCGCGGGGCGTGCGGCAGGGAGAACCCGCCCGGCCTGGCGATTTTCGCGTTGAAGTCCTCGAACCCGGGGATAACCCGCGCGATACGGTCACGAATCGTCCCGTAGTCCTTCTCGAACTCCTCCCAGGGCGTCAGCGACGCCGGGCCGAGCACCGCCCGCGCCAGCCGCGCCACGATCGCGGGCTCGGAGAGCAGATACGGGCTCGCCGGGGCGAGATTGCCGCGCGAGGCGTGCACCATCCCCATCGAGTCCTCCACGGTCACCACCTGCCGGCGGCCCGAGCGCTCGTCCTTGTCGCTGCGGCCCAGGGTCGGCAGGATCAGCGCGCGCCTGCCCGTCACCGCGTGGGAGCGGTTGAGCTTGGTCGACACATGGACCGTGAGGCGCGCTCGGCGCATCGCGGCCTCGGTGACCTCCGTGTCCGGTGACGCCGAGACGAAATTCCCGCCCATCGCGAAGAAGACCTTCGCCTCGCCGTCGCGCAGAGCCCGGATGGAGCGGACCACGTCGAGGCCGTGATGACGCGGCGGCGCGAAGCCGAACTCCTTCTCCAGGGCGTCCAGGAACGCGGCCGACGGCCGCTCGAAGATGCCCATCGTGCGGTCGCCCTGCACATTCGAATGCCCGCGCACCGGACATACCCCGGCCCCGGGGCGGCCGATGTTGCCCCGCAGCAGCAGGAAATTGACCACTTCGCGGATCGTCGCGACCGCGTGCTTGTGCTGGGTCAGCCCCATCGCCCAGCACACGATGGTCCGCCGCGACTCCAGCACCATCGCCAGGGCCCGCTCGATGTCCGCCCGCTCCAGCCCTGTCGCGGTGAGCGTCCCGTCCCAGTCGGCGGCCCGGGCGGCGGCGGCGAACTCCTCGTACCCATGGGTGTGCTCCCGGACGAACTCCTCGTCGACAGCGCCCCCCGTCTCCACGATCAGCTTGTTCAACAGCCGGAACAGTGCCTGGTCGCCGCCGATGCGGATCTGGAGGAAGAGATCGTTGAGCGCGACGCCCTTGATCATGCCGCGCGGTGTCTGAGGGTTCTTGAACCGCTCCAGACCGGCCTCGGGCAGCGGATTCACCGAGATGATCCGCGCCCCGGCGGCCTTGGCCTTCTCCAGGGCGGAGAGCATCCGGGGGTGGTTGGTGCCGGGGTTCTGCCCCGCGACGATGATCAGATCCGCCTGGTGCATGTCCTCCAGCGAGACGCTGCCCTTCCCGACGCCGATCGTCTCGGTGAGCGCCGAGCCGGACGACTCATGGCACATATTGGAACAGTCGGGGAGATTATTGGTGCCGAACTCGCGGGCGAAGAGCTGCAGCAGGAACGCGGCCTCGTTGCTGGTGCGGCCCGACGTGTAGAAGAGCGCCTCGTCGGGGGAGGAGAGCGCGGTCAGCTCCTCGGCGATGATCCCGAAGGCGCGCTCCCAGCTCACCGGCTCGTACCGGTCCGCGCCCTCGGGCAGATACATGGGCTGGGTGATACGCCCCTGCTGGCCCAGCCAGTAGCCACTGCGGGAGGCGAGCTCCGCGAGCGGGTGCGCGGCGAAGAAGCCGGGGGTCACCCGGCGCAGGGTGGCCTCCTCGGCGACCGCCTTCGCCCCGTTCTCACAGAACTCCGCTGTGTGGCGCTTGTCGCCCTCGGGCCAGGCGCAGCCGGGGCAGTCGAAGCCGTCCTTCTGATTGACCTTGAGGAGGGTCTGCGCGGTGCGCCGCACACCCATCTGCCGCTGTGCGGCCTTGAGCGTGTGCCCGATGGCGGTCAGGCCGGCCGCGGCGTGCGGTGGGGCGGCGACCTCCGGTGCGTCCTGGACCGGATCGCCTGTGGGCGGCTTGCTGGCCATCGTGCTCCCCTTTGAGCGTGGGCTCCCGGACGGACCCCGGGTGCGGACTCTGCGGTGCGGGCTCCTGGCGGAATCCCGCTGATCCCGTTCTCTGTATCCCGTTCTCTCTGAAATCCCGGAGAATCCCGGATCGCTCGCGCGATGTGTCCCGGGTGTCCCGGATCGTGTACGCCATCGATCGCGTACACCATCGATCCTGCCACGCGGCACTGACAACGGCGCTGTCCAGGCGGGGGTGGGCGGCATTGTCAGTGGGGCGTGGCAGGATCGTGTCCGTGGCTGAGACAGCATCGAAGAAGACCCCAGACGACAACCGTCCGCGCCTGCTCCTCATGGACGGGCACTCCCTGGCGTACCGGGCGTTCTTCGCGCTGCCGGCGGAGAATTTCTCGACCGCGAGCGGTCAGACGACGAATGCCGTCTACGGCTTCGCGTCGATGCTGGCGAACACGCTGCGCGACGAGGCGCCCACGCATTTCGCGGTGGCCTTCGACGTGTCCCGCAAGACCTGGCGATCCCAGGACTTCCCCGAGTACAAGGCGAACCGCTCGTCGACCCCGGACGAGTTCAAGGGCCAGGTCGAGCTGATCGGCGAGCTGCTCGACACGATGAACGCGGTGCGGTTCGCGGTGGACGGCTTCGAGGCCGACGACATCATCGCCACCCTCGCCACCCAGGCCGAGGCCGCGGGCTTCGATGTCCTGATCGTCACCGGCGACCGGGACTCCTTCCAGCTCGTCAGCGAGCACACCACCGTGCTCTACCCCACCAAGGGCGTCTCCGAGCTGACCCGGTTCACGCCGGAGAAGGTCCAGGAGAAGTACGGGCTGACCCCGCGGCAGTATCCGGACTTCGCGGCCCTGCGGGGCGACCCGTCCGACAATCTGCCGGGCATCCCCGGCGTCGGCGAGAAGACGGCGGCGAAGTGGATCAATCAGTTCGGCTCGTTCGCCGAGCTGGTGGAGCGCGCCGACGAGGTCAAGGGCAAGGTCGGCCAGTCGCTGCGCGACCACCTGGACGCGGTCAGGCTGAATCGCCATCTGACCGAGCTGGTGCGGGACGTGGAGCTGCCCAGGCCGGTCGCCGAGCTGGAGCGCGCGCCGTACGACCGGAGCGCGCTGAAGGGCTTCCTGGAGGTTCTGGAGATCCGCAACCCCAGCCTGCGGGAGCGGCTCCTCGCGGTCGACCCGGGTGCGGCGGAGGAGGAGGCCCCGGCTCCGGACGCCGGGGTCGAGCTGGACGGCAGCGTCCTCGGCGCCGGTGAGCTGGGCCCCTGGCTCCAGGAGCACGGAGCACAGCCGCTCGGCGTGGCCACCGTCGCCACCTGGGCCCTGGGCGTCGGCAATGTCACCGAGATCGCGCTGGCCGCCGCCGACGGGAGCGCGGCCTGGTTCGACACCACCCAGCTCGACGAGGCCGACGACCGTGCCTTCGCCGCGTGGATCGCCGACCCCGCCCGGCCGAAGACCATGCACAGCGCCAAAGAGGCGCTGCGGGTCTTCCCGGAGCACGGCTGGGAGATCGCGGGCGTCACCATGGACACCGCGCTCGCCGCCTATCTGGTCAAGCCCGGACGCCGGTCCTTCGCGCTCGACGCCCTGTCCATCGAGTATCTGCACCGTGAGCTGGCCCCGGCCGCCGCCGACGGACAGCTGGCCTTCGGAACCGACGATCATGCCGAGGCCGATGCCCTCATGGCCCAGGCCCGTGCCGTCCTCGACCTCGGGGAAGCCTTCGGTGAGCGGCTGAAGGAGGTCGGCGCCGTCGAGCTGCTGCACGAGGTGGAGCTGCCCACCTCCCTGCTGCTGGCCCGGATGGAGCGGCACGGCATCGCGGCCGACCGCGCGCACCTGGAGGCGATGGAGCAGCTCTTCGCGGGCGCCGTCCAGCAGGCGGTCAAGGAGGCCCACGCGGCGGTGGGCCATGAGTTCAACCTCGGCTCGCCCAAGCAGCTCCAGCAAGTCTTCTTCGACGAGCTGAACCTCCCCAAGACCAAGAAGACCAAGACCGGTTACACCACGGACGCGGACGCGCTGGCCTGGCTCGCCGGCCAGACCGAGCACGAGCTGCCGGTGATCATGCTCCGCCATCGCGAGCAGGCCCGGCTGCGGTCCACGGTCGAGGGTCTGGTCAAGACGATCGCGGCCGACGACCGCATCCACACCACCTTCAGCCAGACCGTCGCCGCGACCGGCCGGCTCTCGTCCACCGACCCGAACCTGCAGAATGTGCCGGTGCGCACCGACGAGGGCCGCGCCATCCGCCGGGGTTTCGTCGTCGGCGAGGGCTTCGAGTCGCTGATGACCGCCGACTACAGCCAGATCGAGCTGCGCGTCATGGCGCATCTCTCGCAGGACGAGGGCCTGCTCCAGGCGTTCACCTCCGGTGAGGATCTGCACAACACGGTCGCGTCCCAGGTGTTCGGGGTGGAGACATCGGCCGTCGACGCGGAGATGCGACGCAAGATCAAGGCCATGTCGTACGGCCTGGCCTACGGACTCTCCGCGTTCGGCCTCTCCCAGCAGCTGAACATCGAGGCGGGCGAGGCCCGTGCCCTGATGGACACCTACTTCGAGCGGTTCGGCGGTGTGCGCGACTATCTGCACCATGTCGTCGAGGAGGCCCGGGCCACCGGCTACACGGCGACGATGCTCGGCCGGCGCCGCTATCTCCCCGACCTCAACAGCGACAACCGGCAGCGCCGCGAGGCCGCCGAGCGCATGGCGCTGAACGCGCCGATCCAGGGCACCGCCGCGGACATCGTCAAGATCGCCATGCTGAAGGTGGACGGCGCGCTGCGCGAGGCGAAGCTCTCCTCGCGCTTGCTGCTCCAGGTCCATGACGAAATCGTGCTGGAGATCTCCCCGGGTGAGCGCGACGAGGTGGAGGCGATCGTGCGCCGGGAGATGTCGTCGGCCGCTTCCCTGAGCGCACGGCTCGATGTCTCGGTGGGTGTGGGCCGGGACTGGGAGTCGGCCGCGCACTGACTCCGTGCTCCGCCAAGGGGTGCTCCGGTCCGGGTCGCCGGGGAGCCCGGTGCGCCGACTCCCGCTCCCGCCGGGGCGGCGTGCCGGACCTGGTCGCCCGGCCACCCGGTCGCGCGGTTCTCCGCCCGGACCGGGGTCCGCCGGTCCGTGGGTCCGTGAGTCCGTGGGGCAGCCGGTCTGTCGGTCAGGCTCCACGGACGGGCGGATCGGCTCTCCGGGCGGGCCGATCGGGGGGTGCTGCCCCGGGTCGCATGGCCCGGACCGGGTGCCCACCGGGGAGGTGCCGCGCCGCCGGGTCCCGGCGTCGGCGCCCGCTCGCCGCGCGGGGAGCGCCCGCTCGCCCCGGTCAGTTCCCGTTCCCCTTCGGCGATGCGGGAGAGCCTGGGGTCAGACCCGCTCCGCAGTCCGTTCGCGCAGCCGCATCGCGGCCCCGTACACCATCAGACCGACCGCCAGCCCGGCTCCGGCCCCGAAGCAGGCCGTCGGGATGATGTCGAGGGGCGAACTCACCTGCCCGTACCGCGCGTACCAGCGCACACACCGCTGAATGACGCCGGCCAGCGCGCACCCGGCGATGAGTGCGACCGCGAGCCGGCGCCCCCGCCGGTCGAGCAGCGGCAGGGACTCCGGAGCCGGGACCGGGGGCTGTCGCCGCAGCGCGGCAATCGTGAACGCGCCGATCACCAGCAGCGCGAGGGCCGATGAGCCGTACTGCGCGATCTGGTAGCCGCCGAATCCGGCCACCGCCTCATTGAGCTGGGGGACCTGGCGAGTGCCCCACCGGCCATGGTGGGTGAAGGCGTCCCAGACCACATGGGAGGCCGCACCGAGTACGGCCGAGACATAGAACCTGAGCCCGGCCACCGCGCTGACCGGCAGCCGACGGCCCCGCAGCCAGGAGTGCACCCGCCCCTGCCAGGCGGTGGGCAGCAGAGCGAGCAGGGGGTCACGCACCATCAGCCAGACCGCCACCAGCGCCGCCGTGATCGCCACATCGACCGTGAGCACTCCGAGCGGCCCATGCGTGAACTGTCCGAACGCCATGGCCCCGGGCACCACGCTGGCCGCGAAGTAGGTCATATCGGGTGCCAGGGACCCCATGACCAGGGCCGAGGCGACCAGCGGGCCGCGCGCGGTCCCGTCCCTGCGGATGCCCGGCAGTACAGCGGCGGCATGGCTGAGCGTGAAGGGCATGGACGTCCCCCTGTGACGCGTGGTGGCCCGTGTTGATCGGCATTGATCATTGGTGCTCAGTATGTGTGACAGGCATCCGCTGGACACCGGACTGCCGGGAGGTGGCGAACTGGTGAAAACGGGTCAAGGCCCGGTGTTCCCGCGCAGGCAGTTGCCGTAGGGTCGCCTGAGTCAACGCAGTTATCGCACTGGGGAGCGCGAACAGCCGCTTTCGGGGAGGGGAAACAGACGTATGGCAGCGCAATTCCGCCGACGGCTGCGCAGAGGGGTGACCACCACAGCGGTGGCCGCCGCGGCGGTCGCGGCTCTCTCCGCCTCGCAGGCTCCGGGCATCACCCATGCCGCCGTCGGAGGGGGCGACAGCCAGGGCGCCGCCGATACGCCGTCGCCCCCGCCAGGCACTTCCGCCACCGGCGACTCCCCTTACTACACGGACCTTCCGCCGCTGGTCACCCCGGACAAGCCGGACACCTCCACGAACCTTCCGGTGACCGGCCCATCGGAATCGGGCATACCGGCGACCGTCCTCGCCGCCTACAAGCAGGCCGAGCGGACCATCGCGACCTCGGCCCCCGGCTGCAAAGTGCCGTGGCAACTGCTCGCCGCCATCGGCAAGGTCGAGTCCGGACAGGCGCGCGGCGGCAAGGTCGATGCCAACGGCACCACCCACACCCCGATCCTCGGCCCGGTCCTCAACGGTGTCGGCTTCGCCAACATCTCGGACACGGACAACGGCGCGTACGACGGCGACACGACACACGACCGCGCGGTCGGCCCCATGCAGTTCATCCCCTCCACCTGGGCGACCTGGGGTCAGGACGCCAACGGCGACGGCCGCAAAGACCCCAACAACATCTACGACGCGGCACTCGCCGCCGGACGCTATCTCTGCGCCGACGGCCGTGATCTGACGGTCAAGTCCGACCTGGACCGCGCCATCCTCGCCTACAACCGCTCGCGGGAGTATCTGCGTACGGTCCTCTCCTGGTTCGAGTACTACCAGCGCGGCACCCACGAGGTCCCGGACGGCACGGGCGTACTGCCCGACTCGGACACCCCCGACAGCCCGGGCACGGGACACGGCTCCGGTACGGGTACCGGCGCGGGTGCGGGATCGGCGGGTGGCGTCACCTCACCGAAGTCCCCGCCCGCCGCCACACCCCCGGCGAGCACCGCGCCCGCGAAGCCCCGCCCGCCGAAGCCCCGCCCGCCGGAGCCCGGTGACGGCTCCACCAGGCCCACTCCGCCCCCGACCTCCCCGCCTCCGACCACTCCGCCGCCCACCCCGCCGGCTCCGGCCACCCGTATCGAGAACGCGGGCACCGCCGAGCTGACCGCCATGGCCGGACGCGACTTCACCGACAGGGCCACCGTCCGCGTGAAGAACACCGCGGGGCGGGGCGTCGCGGATCAGGATGTGCGCTTCGAGATCATCGGCGACACCGGGGCCCGCTTCACCGGCGGGAAGGTGAGCGCGGTCCTCACCACCGGCGCCGACGGCACCGTCAGCTCGCCCGCCCTGAAGGCCGGCGAGAAGACCGGACCCTTCACCGTCCGGGCCACACTCATCGGCCGCAAACTGCCCTCCGTCGACATCAGGGCCACCGTCACCGCCCGGTCCGCCGACGCACTCGCCAGGGTCGGGAACAAGCCGCTGACCGCGGCACCCGGCACGGAGTTCGCGGATGCCGTGGAGGCCAAGGCCACCTACCGGGGTGCCATCGCCTCCGGTGTCGCCGTCACCGCGACCCTGATCAAGCCCGGGCAGAGCACGGGAGCGGCCGAGAACGACAAGGGCCCCTACTTCAAGGACGCCGACGGCAAGCCCGTTCGCACCCTCGCGGATCTCAGGACCGGCGCCGACGGTGTGGTGAAGCTGCCGCAGATCTTCGCGGACGACCAGACGGGCACCTTCCAGCTCCGGCTCACCGCGGTGGGCGGTGGCACCGTGACCATCGACCTCACCGTGAACGCTCCGAGCCCCACCCCCACCCCCTCATCCTCCCCTTCACCCTCCGCCGGCTGACCACTACCGCCCCCTCTACCGCGTCGCCCCTCCGCCACCGCTCGGCAGAGGGGCGGCGCTACGTGTTCTCATCCCGCGGTTCGATTGCTACGGCGCCCACCGCCGGGCGTGACCTCCCCCAAGCCGCTGCTGACCACGATCCCCGGCCCCAAGAAGTAGGAGGGCCGGCCCATGTACCGAAGAGCGAGCCTGCCACTGCCCCTGGAGAAGGAGGCACCACCGGCTCTCGGTGTGTCACCCGGCCCCGGTGTCACGCTCACCGGGGCCACCTCTCCGGGCGGCACGTGCCTTGGTGTGGCGGGTCGGCTCCGCGACCGAAGGGTCCTCGGGCCAGGGATGCTTGGGGTAGCGGCCACGCAGCTCCGCCCGGACCGAGCGGTAACCCTCCTTCCAGAAGGAGGCCAGATCGGCGGTGACGGCGGCGGGCCGGCCCGCCGGGGAGAGCAGATGCACCAGCACAGGGACCCCCGCGACCGTCGGAGTGTCACGCAGGCCGAACAACTCCTGGAGCTTCACCGCCAGCACCGGCTGCGCTCCGCCGTACTCGACCCGTATGCGGGAGCCGCTCGGCACCTCGATGCGCTCCGGCGCCAACTGATCCAGCCTGACCGCCTCCCCGCCCGCCCAGGGCAGCAGCCGCGGCAGTGCCTGTCCCGCCGCGATCCGCCCCAAGTCCGCCCGGCGCCGGGCCCGGGACAGCTCCGGTTCCAGCCACTCCCCGGCACGGCTCAGCAGCGCAGCGTCCGACACATCCGGCCATGGCTCACCCAACTCCCGGTGCAGAAAGGCCAGCCGCTGCCGCAGCCCCTGCGCGTCACGGGTCCAGCGCAGCAGCCCGAGCCCTTCCCGCCGCAGCCCTTCGAGGAGAGCCGCGCGGACCAAGGCGCTGTCCGGATCCCTGATGCCCCGCACGGACAGCTCGATGGCCCCGAGCCGCCGCACCCGCCGGGCGACAACATCGCCGTCCTCCCAGTGGACCTCTTCACCCGCGCCGAGGAGATGCGCGGCAGCCGTGCAGGCGGTCTCCTCGTCGACGACGGCGGCGAGCCGCACCCGAGCGGAAGCCTGCGTCGGAGGGCGGTCGGCGACCGCGACAGCCAGCCAGGGTGCACTCCGCAGCCCCGATCCGCCCCCGACCTGGGCGCCCGTTCCGGAGGCCATCAGGAACGACCCCTCCCCACGGGCTCTGGCC
>NZ_JBSGUP010000048.1:12739-25296 GCF_053607985.1 Streptomyces sp. NPDC055078 | reverse complement strand
CATCGGTACCCACGGGCACCGATGCGCACCGACGGGCACCGATCGGTACGGCCGAAGGGGCTGATCCCCCGGCGTGAACAGCCTCTTCGGCCAAAACCCGGACCGGCGCCCCCCGGATCGGGATGATGTCCGGTGATGGACCTCCGGTGCCCGTGCACCGGGGG
Source organism: Streptomyces sp. NPDC055078 (assembly GCF_053607985.1). Taxonomy (NCBI): domain Bacteria; kingdom Bacillati; phylum Actinomycetota; class Actinomycetes; order Kitasatosporales; family Streptomycetaceae; genus Streptomyces; species Streptomyces sp. NPDC055078. The sequence continues at coordinate 25,132 of NZ_JBSGUP010000048.1, read as the reverse complement.
TCCTTCCCGTCCGCCCGGACCGGGACGCCTTCACCGTTCCGTCACAATGGAGCGATGGACACGACCGCCCGGCGGACCGGGAACCGCGAGCTGCGCGCGGACTGCGGGAACTGCTTCGGGCTGTGCTGTGTCGCCCTGCCCTTCGCCGCGTCGGCGGACTTCGCCGTCGACAAGGACGCCGGGACGCCCTGCCGCAATCTGAACACCGAGTTCCGCTGCGGCATCCACACCCGGCTGCGGACCAGCGGCTTCCCCGGCTGCACGGTGTACGACTGCTTCGGCGCGGGCCAGCAGGTCTCACGGCACACCTTCGGCGGCGAGGACTGGCGGCGGGCCCCTCGGACCGCGGGCCGTATGTTCGCGGTCTTCCCCGTCGTACGGCAGCTCCGCGAACTCCTCTGGTATCTCACCGAGGCGCTCGCCCTCCGCCCGGCGCACTCGCTCCGGGGTGAGCTGCGCGTACTGCTGACGGAGACCGAGGCGCTCACCGAGCTGGGCCCGGACGCGCTGCTCGCGCTGGATGTGGCCGCGCACCGGCGGCGGGTCGACGTACTGCTGCTGCGGACGAGCGAACTGGTCCGGGCGGGGTCGGCCGGGCGCGGCCGGAAGAAGAACCGCAGGGGCGCCGATCTGATGGGCGCGCGGCTGCGGGGCGCGGATCTGCGGGGAGCCACCCTGCGGGGCGCGTATCTCATCGCCGCCGATCTGACCGGCGCCGATCTGCGGAACGCCGATCTGATCGGCGCGGATCTACGGGGCGCGAATCTGTCGGGTGCCGATCTGACCGGCGCCTTCTTCCTCACCCAGCCGCAGGTCGAAGCGGCCACCGGGGACGCGGCCACCCGGCTGCCGGGGACGCTGGACCGCCCCGCGCACTGGTCCTGACCGGGTGGTCAGGGCCAGAGGGGAAGCACGGGGCGGTCTTCGAGGGGTAGTGGTCGGACGGGTTGTCGGGGTTGTCGGGGGTGTCGGGCGTTCAGGGGGTCGTTGTCGGGGTGTCGGCTGGGGACGGTTGGTCAGCCGTTCGCGAGGGACACGACCCGGTCGAGGCCCCCGTTGAATCTGTCGTGGTCACCGACGAGCGGCCCGGTCGAGGTGTACTGCCACATCGTGTGGAAGCCCCAGCCGGCCGGGAGGGTTCCCGGAGTGGTGTTGTAGCGGGCGATCCACAGCGGATTGCTCGCACCGAACGCGGTGCTGTTCCCGGTGCACAGGTCCCACCAGCTCGTCGCGGTGTAGATCACCGCGTCCCGCCCGGTGCGGGCCTTGTACTGGTTCAGGAAGTCCCTGATCCAGGCCACCATCGCGGACGGCGACTTGCCGTAGCAGTCCGCGCCGTACGGATTCCACTCCATGTCCAGCGCGCCCGGCAGGGTTCTGCCGTCCGGGGTCCAGCCGCCGCCGTTGTCGATGAAGTAGTCGGCCTGGGCGCTGCCGGTCGCCGTGTCGGGCGTGGCGAAGTGATACGCGCCCCGGATCATCCCGATGTCGTACGAGCCGTTGTACTGCTGGGAGAAGTAGGGGTTCTTGTAGTAGGTGCCCTCCGTGGCCTTGACGTACGACCACTTCACACCGCTGCTCCACAGTGCCGGCCAGTCGACATCGCCCTGGTGGCTGGAGACATCGACACCTTCGGACTGGGCGGCACGCGTCTCGGGCGGCAGGTCGCCCTGGCCGTCGTGCTCGATGACGCCCATGCCCATCTGGGCCGAGCCCCGTGGGGGGATGTCCGGTGGGACACCGGTGGCCGCGGCCGTACCGGGAAGGGTGAGAAGGAGGGAATGGACTGCGAGGAGAGCGCCTGTCACTGCGACGAGTGCACGGCGAGGTCTCCTCGGCGAACTGAGGGGAACGGTCGTTCCGGATCTTTCCACGGACACAGCGTGCCTCCGAAGACCTCATGGGGGGATCGCAGCCGGAGCGCCGGTCATACCGCGATGGAGCAATATGGTCTGCACATGCCAGACCTGACGCTACGCACGGAGAACACCCCCGTGGAAGAGGTGCCGGGTGCCGCCGTTGGTCTATGCCTGCGAAATACTGACCGAGCTGCGGCGATGGGGAACCGCGGCGGAAACTTTCAGGATTCGGAAAGCGTACGAGGGGTGCTGACGTGCACGGAAGCGGTACGGGGAGCGGGACGGGCCCCCGGGGCGGGGGTGGCGTGGACCAGGTATTCCTCGCGCTGGAGCGGGAGTTGGCCGTCTTTCTGCGCCGCGCGAGGGCGTCGTCGGGGGAGATGGCGCGGCTGCTCCACCCCGATCTGGAGGCCGCGGCCTACGGACTCCTCGTCCGCCTCGACGAGTCCGGCCCGCTGCGGGGCACCGATCTCGCCGGGTACTTCGGTGTCGGCAAGGCGACGATGAGCCGTCAGCTCCGAGCCCTCGAAGAGGTGGGTCTGGTCGCCCGCGAACCCGATCCGGCGGACGGCCGGGCTTCACTCCTACGGCTCACCGAAGAAGGCCGCGAGCGGTTCCGCCGTGTGAGGGATGTGCGCCGCGAGCGCCACGCGGCGAACCTGGCGGGCTGGGACCGGCGTGAGATCGCGGAGCTTGCGCGGCTTCTCCACCAGTTGAATGTCAGCCAGGGGGAGGCGGGCCAGGAGGACGAGTCCCCCGCGCCCTGAGGGCCCGGGCCTGCCCAAGCCCCAGCTCCTCGGTCCGGCCCCCGGTCCAGTCGGTTCCGCCCCGGCGCGTGAGGGTCCGTCCTCAATCTCCCCCAGACTTCGTCCGGGGGGACCCCCAACGGGCTGATCTTGCCCACCCTCGCACCAGCCCAGCCCCACCGGGCTCAGGGTCCGTCCTCAAGCGCCGGACGGGCTGATCTTGCTCACCCCACCGGGCCGAAAGCAGCGGAAATCCAGCCTCGCCTGGGGGTACCTCCCAGGCGGAGCCCTGGGGGCGATTGAGGCGCTGGGGGTCCCCCCACGCCGCAGGGCGTAGGTGGGGGCACCTCCACGCCCGCAAGGGCGTAGGGGGAGGTCCGGGGCGGAGCCCCGGGGGGCAGGGCTATAGCTCGACGAAGATCGCCGCCGCGTCGTCGTGGAGCTTCCAGCGGAGGACGTCCCCCCGCGCCGCCCGCGCGGTCTCCACCTCACGGACCCGGTCGATCAGCCCCTGCGCCCCCTCCTTGCGGAGCACGCCCACGCACTCCGCCCACCCGCCGACCGCGAACATGTCGACCCACCGCGACGCCCCGTCGGTCAGCGCGGCCACCGCGCGTACCTCGGCGCGGGGCGTGGTACCGGTCACCGCGCGGGACGCGACGGCCGGGTCGGCGGCGGCGGTGAAGAAGCCGCCCTCCGTGTTGCGGAGCGCGTCCGCCGAGGCGTGGGTGCGCAGCAGCTCCCTGGGCAGCCGGTCGAGGCGGTCGTCGAGCACCGCCCGTACCTCCCCGGCCGGTGATTCGAGCAGCAGCGCCGAGTCGGAGAGCACCAGATGCTCCACCTCGTCCGCCGGCCCGCCCCAGCGGGCGAGGGCGACCGTCGCCTGGGGCGTTCTCACGTGAGAAAGGTCACAGGTGTTCCGGTGGGCGTCGGCGGTGCGCCGGATTGCCATGGCCAGAATCTCGACCAACGGCATATCCCGCCGAGAAGCGGACAGTTCGAGCAGCGCGCCGCCGAGCCGCGCGGTGAACCACGGGACGCCGTGCTCACAGCCGTACTCCCCCTCGGGAGGAGTCACCCCGTCCAGGACCACGAGCGATCCGCCCCGGCCCGCCGCCGGCAGAGCAACGGATGCCCAGTCCTCGTTGGGGCGTTCGGGGGAGCCGGGGGAGGTGGCGAGTTCGATACGCATGATCCCCAGTCTGCATGACTCGTTCACATCGTCTGTACAACCGTGACATCGACCCGTACGGGCAGGTCAGAGGCTGTACGGGGCGTGTTCGACGGCTCGGGCGCACCCGGTGGGGCGCTGCGGGCGCGCATCCTGCCAAAGCCCGGCCCGAAGATCCAGTCCGCGTCCCGTCGGCACCCCCGTCGGCAACCGAGAGGAGTTGTTCGCCAACTCCTCAGTGATGTTCACTCGTTCAGGTGGCGGAGCGGCCGACTGCGCGCCTCCCTCCCAAAAGCACTGGAATGGTCTGAAGTCGTGCCAGAGGTCGGGATCATGTGTGTGACCGGTCGTCATCTCTCCGGCACGGTTCAAAGGGTGGACGAGTCAAGCAGGATTGCGAGCACCGGTGCAGAAGAAGCGGCCTCAGGCCCCCCTGGTCCCTGAGACGTTCCAGGCACAGCAGCACTCGCCCGTCCCTGCCGCGCGCGGCCGTGCCAAGCGCGTACGCAGCCGGCTGGTCGCGGGAGTCGCCGTCGTCAGTCTGGTCGTCATCGCGGCGGGTACCCCCGGCCTGTTGGCCACCTCCGCCGAACTGGCCGAGTCCCAGCGGCTGGTCGATCTCGCCGGGCTCAACCGGCAGGCCGTCACCCTCGCCCACTCGCTCTCGGACGAGCGCGACGAGGTCACGGCCTACATCGCGGCCGGTCGCGAGGCGCAGAAGGGCGCGAAGAAGGACCGGCGCCAGATCACCCCGACCCGCAGTGCCCGGGTGGACCGCCAGATCGACGAGATCCGCACGGTCATGCCGGACGACCGGGCCGAACTGCGCCGTGAGCTGGCCACCGTGCCCTCCGTCCGCCGCACGGCGCTGACCGAGGGCACGGCGATCGAGGCCCACCGGGCGTACACCGCCGTGATCGGCTCCCTGCACGCGCTCGCCGGGGAACTCGCCGAGAAGACCCCGCCGCGCGCGCCGGGCAACTCCCGCGCCCCCGTCGAGCTGGGGATCGCGGTCGAGCAGGCGGCGGCCACCCGCGGCCAGTTGATGGCCGCGCTCGCCGTGCCGTCCGAGCCGCCGAAGGAGACGATCGACCCGGTCACCGGGCTCCCGGAGCGGGAGGAGGGCGAGGGCGACAAGGCCGCCGCACGGAACCGCGACGCCCTCAGCGCCGCCGCCCAGCAGTCCCGGGTACGCGAACTGGCCGCCCTCGCCGACTTCGACCAGGCGGCGGGCAAGGAGGCCCGCGACTCGCTGGCCGCCACCGTCACCGGCGCCGAGGTCAAGAGCGCCGAGAGCTATCTCGCCAAGCTCACCGACCGGCCCGAGCTGTCCGATGGCGACCGCGAGTCCAACCGGGCCAAGGTGGAGTCCTCGCTCACCGCCCGTATCGAGCAGATGCGCGGTGTGGAGTCCTCCCTCGCCTCCGACCGGATCGCCAGCCTCGAAAAGCTCCGTGACGACGATGTCACCGCGCTGGAGGCGCGGATCGCGATCCTCGGCGCACTGGTGCTGCTCGCCATCGGCGTCTCCGCGGCCGTCGCCCGTACGCTCACCCGGCCGCTCGCCGTACTCCGGCTCGGCGCGGCCCGGCTCGCGGCCTCCCCCGAGACCGAGGAGCCCGTGGGCTTCACGGGCCGCAACGACGAATTCGCCCAGGTCGTACGGTCCCTCAACACCCTGCACGAGCGGGTGCGGGACCTCGGCGCCAGGGCCGAGCGCCTGGAGGGCGACCACGGCGGGCTGACGGACGCCCGCGACGCGCTGACCGCCGAACTCGCCACCGAGCGCGCCGAGACCCGGCTGCGCACCGAGGAACTGACCGCCGAGCTGCGGCGGCTGCGGCACACCGTCGACCACACCTTCGTCAACCTCTCCCTGCGCACCCTCGGTCTGGTCGAGCGCCAGCTCGGCGTCATCGAGAAGCTGGAGGAGCGCGAGCACGACCCGGAGCGCCTCGCCACCCTGTTCAAGCTCGACCACATGGCCACCGTCATGCGCCGCCACAGCGAGAATCTGCTGGTGCTCGCCGGGGCCGAGCACGGCCACGCCCACTCGGGCGCCGTCCCGCTGGTCGATGTGCTGCGCGCCGCCGTCAGCGAGATCGAGCGGTACGAGCGGGTCGTCATCCAGTCCCTGCCGCCGCACGCCCAGGTCGCCGGGTTCGCCGCGGACGACCTCAGCCACCTGGTCGCCGAACTGCTGGAGAACGCCACCTCGTTCTCCCCGCCGGACGCCCAGGTCGAGCTGTCCGGCTGGCTGCTGGAGAGCGGCGAGGTGATGCTCTCCGTCCAGGACAGCGGCATCGGGATGACGGACGTGCGGCTCGCCGAGCTGAACGCCCGGCTGGAGAACCCGGAAGCCTACGAGGCCGCTCCCACCGGCGATGACACCGAGGGCCTCGGCCTGCGGGTCGCCGCGCTGCTCGCCGCGCGCCACGGTGTCCGGGTCCAGCTGCGCGAGCAGAAGCAGGGCGGGGTCACCGCGGTCGTCGTCCTGCCGGGGGCCCTGCTGCCCAAGGAGCCGCCCGCCGGGAGCGGCCCCAGCATGTCGGACACCGGGTCGAGCCCGGCGGTGCAACTGCCCGGCTCGGTCGCCGAGGCCAACTCCAACGCGCTGCCGAGCAGCCCGCGCGTACCGCTGCCCGCGCCCCAGCCGGACGCACCCGCCGAGACCGGGCCGATCCCGCTGGTCGACCCGCTGGTGGAGGCCGCCGAGGCGGCCGTACGCGCCGCGGAGCCCGAGACGCACGAGCGGACGGCCGACGAGGGCCCGGAGCGCCGGGGCACCGAGGAGACGTCGTACGAGACGTCGTACGAGTCGGCGTTTGAAGCGACGTACGAGTCGACGTACGAGTCGACATACGAGACGACGTACGAGATGCGGCTGCCGGAGTCGCCGTCGGAGCCGGAGCCGGAGCCGTACGGGGGCGGGGTCCCGTCCCAGCCCCAGTCGTACGCCCAGCCCGGGCCCGAGCTGTACGCGCAGCCCGGGCCCGCCCCGGAGACGTACACCCAGCCGGACCCCGAGCCGTACACGCGGTCCGACCCCGACCCGTACGCCCGGCCCCTGTCCGAGCCGGACTCGTACCCGCACCCCGACCCGGCGCCGCACACCCCGTCGCAGGAACAGCAGCAGGAGCAGCCGCAGCCGCCGTCGCCGCAGCCGTACGCGCAGCCGGACTCGTACAGCTACCCCTACGGCGAACCGGAGACCCCCGGGTCCCAGCCGGCCCCGGCCCCGGTCGCGCCCGGTCCCGTGGCGGGGCCCGCGCCCGCGTGGGAGAAGGTCACCGACAAGGGCCTGCCCAAGCGCACGCCCAAGGTCGTCAAGCCGGCCGCCGCACCCGGCGAGCGCAAGAGCAGCATCGATGCCGACGCCCTGCGCCGCAGGCTCGGCGGCTTCCAGCGGGGGGCCGATCAGGGCCGCCGGGAGGCCGAGGCGGAGATCGCCGGAACGGCAACCGAAGAAGCGGGGGACACAGTCGAGGAGGCACGCAGTTGACTGCGACCGGCACGTTCGGCCTGAGTACCGAGGCCCGCAATCTGCACTGGTTGCTGAGCAATCTGGTGGAGGAGGTGCCAGGGCTGCGCTCGGTCGCCGTCGTCTCGTCGGACGGCCTGCTGCTGCTGTCATCCGACCCCGATCAGAACGTTCCCGCGACGGGCGGCCCCCGTGCGGACGGCCCCAAGGGGTCGAGCGCCGACCTCGCCACCATCGTCTCCGGGATCGGCAGCCTGACCATCGGCGCGGCCCGGCTCATGGACGGCGGCGGCGTCAGGCAGACGATGGTCGCGATGGAGGAAGCCTGCGTGTTCATCATGTCGATCAGCGACGGCTCACTGCTCGGCGTGCACGCGGAGGCCGACTGCGACATGTCCGTCGTCGCATACCACATGGGCCTCTTCGTGGGCCGCGCCGGACATGTGCTGACCCCCGAACTCCGCAGTGAGCTGCGCCAGTCGCTCGGGGGCACGCGGTGACAACGTCGTCGTCCTCCGGACTTCCGGTGCGCGGCGAGAACCGCCGCCCCGCCCGGGTCCGCCCGTACTCGCTCACCGGTGGCCGCACCCGCTTCGGCCATGTGCTGCTGGTCGAGACCTTCGTGGCCGCGCTCGAACCGCCCGCGCTCGAAGCGCCCGTGGACCGCAGAGAGCTGCCCCAGGGCGATCTCTCCTCGCGGGTGATGCCCGAACTCCAGGCGATTGTCGAGCTGTGCCGCCGGATGCGTACCGTCGCCGAGATCTCGGCGCTGCTCCAGATGCCGCTCGGCGTGGTCAGGGTGCTCCTCAGCGACCTCGCCGATCAGGGAAAGATCCGTGTGTACGGTACCGGGCACGGCCCGGGACGACCCGAACGCGCACTGCTCGAAAGGGTGCTGAGTGGACTCCGCCGCCTCTGAGACACTGCCCGCGCCAAGCGGTTCCGGGCTGCCGCGGCAGCGTTCCGCCGCCGACGAGGGCCCCCGGTCCTGGCAGCTCGATCACACCCGGGCCCCCACCGCCGCCAAGATCCTGGTCGCGGGGGGCTTCGGCGTGGGCAAGACGACCTTCGTCGGGACGGTTTCGGAGATCACTCCGCTCCTGACCGAAGCGCTGATGACCCAGGCCAGCGAGGAGTTCGACGATCTCACCGCGACGCCGGAGAAGCTGTCCACCACCGTCGCGATGGACTTCGGCCGGGTCACGCTGGACGATGATCTGGTGCTGTACGTCTTCGGCACGCCGGGGCAGCAGCGGTTCTGGTTCATGTGGGACGACCTGGCGCGCGGCGCGGTCGGGGCGGTCGTGCTCGCCGACACCCGGCGGTTGTCGGACTGTTTTCCCGCGCTCGACTACTTCGAGAGCAGCGGGCTGCCGTACATCGTGGCCGTCAATCACTTCGACGGTTCGGAGCTGTTCGACACGGCGGACGTGCGGGAGGCATTGACCATACCGGTCCATGTCCCGATTGTGATCATGGACGCGCGCAACCGGATCACCGTGATCGAGTCACTGCTCGAACTGGCCTCCCATGCGCTCGAAGCCACCCCCGAATAAATTCTGCGCAGTCCGGCGGCCCCCAACAGCTCGGACCATACGAAAGAGATTCTCCGGATGCGGAAGATACTCATAGTCGGAGCCGGTCAGTCCGGTCTTCAGCTCGCCCTCGGCCTCCAGTCGAAGGGTTACGAGGTCACCCTGATGTCCAACCGCACGGCCGACGAGATCCGGTCCGGCCGGGTCATGTCGACGCAGTGCATGTTCCACACCGCGCTCCAGTACGAGCGCGACCTCGGCATCAACTTCTGGGAGTCCCAGGCCCCGAGGATCGAGGGCCTCGGCGTCTCCGTCGCCGGGCCGGAGTCCCAGAGGCTGGTCGACTGGGTCGGCAAACTCGACGGTATCGCCCAGTCCGTCGACCAGCGGGTGAAGATGGCCGGCTGGATGGAGACCTTCGCCCAGCGCGGCGGACAGCTCGTCATCCATGGCGCGGCCGTCGGCGATCTGGACTACTTCTCCCGTACGTACGACCTGGTCATGGTCTCGGCGGGCAAGGGCGAACTGGTCTCCATGTTCGGGCGGGACGCCTCCCGCTCCCCGTACGACGCCCCCCAGCGCGCGCTCGCCGTCGCCTATGTGCACGGCCTGGGCCCGCGCCCTGAGCACCCCGAGTTCGACGCGGTCCGCTGCAATCTGGTCCCCGGTGTCGGCGAACTGTTCGTGATGCCGACCTTCACCCTCTCCGGCCGCGCGGACATCCTCTTCTGGGAGGGCGTCCCCGGCGGCCCGCTCGATGTCTTCCAGGGCATCAAGGACCCCGCCGAGCATCTCGCGCTCACACTTGAGCTGCTGGAACGTTTCCTTCCGTGGGAGTACGCCCGCGCCACCAAGGTCGAGCTGACCGACGCGGGCGGCACGCTCGCCGGGCGGTACGCCCCGACCGTACGCAACCCGGTCGGGCGGCTGCCCGGCGGCGGACTGGTGCTCGGGGTCGCGGACGTCGTCGTCGCCAACGACCCGATCACCGGGCAGGGCTCCAACTCCGCGTCCAAGTGCGCCGCCTCCTATCTGACCTCGATCGTGGAGCACGGCGACAAGCCGTTCGACGGGGAGTGGATGCGGTCCGCGTTCGACCGCTACTGGGACACCGCGCGGCACGTCACCAAGTGGACGAACGCCATGCTCGCGCCGCCGCCGGAGCACGTACTGAACCTGATCGGCGCGGCCGGACAGCTCCAGCCGGTCGCCGACCGGATCGCCAACGGGTTCAACGACCCCGCCGACTTCGAGAACTTCTTCTACGACCCGGTCCTCGCCGACGCCTATCTGGGCGAGGTCGCCGCGGCCTCCGGGGCGCCCGCCCCCGAGTAGCCGGTGTCCGGCCCCGCTGTGGCGCCCTCGGGGAGCCGCGGCGGGGTGTACTCGGCCAGCGGGCTGCCCGCCGGGTCCGGACGGACCGCGCCGAGCGGCGGATTCGCCGCCAGGGGCGATACCTTGACCTTCGCACCGGGGCGCGGGGCCTGGACCACCATCCCGCCGCCCAGATAGATCGCCACATGGGTGGCCCCGGGGAAGTAGACCACCAGATCGCCGGGGCGCAGCGACCGCAGCGGCACCCGGGTGAGCCGCGCCCACTGCTCCTGGCTGGTCCGGGGGATCTCCACACCGGCCGCCGCCCAGGCCCGCGAGGTCAGCCCCGAGCAGTCGTACGCCTGCGGGCCCGCCGCGCCCCAGACGTACGGCTTCCCGATCTGGCCGACCGCGTACCGCAGGGCCTCGCCGCCGGATGCGGTGGGCGTCCGGGGGCCGGTGGGGCCCGGCTGGCCACCGGGTGTGCCAGGGGCGGCGTCGCCGGGCGCTCCGGGGGTGCTCGGCTGGCCGCCGGGTGTTCCGGGGGTGCTCGCCTCGTCCCTGTCGTCTCTGCCGTCCCGGCCGGCGGGGTCGTCCCGGTCGGCGGATGCGGCCGGGGCGGCGGGATCGGCCAGGGCCGCGATCTGCTCGTCCGTGAGGGAGGCGAGCAACTGCTCGACGGCCCGCAGCCGGTTCTCCGCCGTCTCCTTCGCCCGCTGCTGCCGCTGGGCGAGTACCCGCTCCCGGGCCAGCGCCTTCCGGGACGCCGATGCCAGGGCAGCGGTCCGCTTGGCGTCCTTCGCCAGTCGGGTCACGGTGGACACCCGGTAGGCGGCGGCCCGCTCCATCACATGCCCCTCGTCCAGCGCGTGCCGAGGGTCCCGGGCGAGCAGCAGCCGCAGGTGCGGCGACAGCTCGGACCGCCCCTGGTACTGCTCCCGGGCCAGCCGCCCGGCGGCTGCCCTGCTGTCCAGCAGCGCACTCCGCGCCCGGCCGAGCCGTTGCCCGAGCCCCGCCGTCCGAGCCCGCTGCTTCCGCAGCCGGTCCTCGGAGGCGCGATGGTCCGCGCGGGCGTCCTCGGCCTGCCGGTAGAGGACCCGGAGCCGGGTGAGGGCGTCGGCGACGGCGACGGCGGGGGGCGCGGCCCCGGGCGGACGCCCCGCCACAGGCGCGGCCGTCCCGTCGCGGGCCGCTCCCGCCCCGACCACCGCTCCCGGGGAATCGCCGGTCGCGCCGGTACGCCCACCCGGTCCCGCCGCGGTCCCGGTCCCGGTCCCGGGCGCGTGCCCCGGCCCGCCCGTGGTCGGGGTGGGGCTTCCGGCGGGGGCTCCGCCCGTGGGACCGCGTTCGGAGTCGCCCCTGAGGGCAGGCTCGGGAGCGCCCATGAGCCCGGGCCGGGGGGCGTCCTTGGGCCCGGACCTGGGAGCGTCCTTGTACGCGGGCCGGAGGGCGCCCTTGGCGTCGGCCTGCCCCGATCCGGCCCAGCCGGGCGCGAGCGCGGCGGCCCACCCGGGCCCGGATGCCGCCCCCGTGGTCACCGGCCCCCACAACACGGCGGTCGTCGCCAGGGTCGCCGTACAGACAGCCCACCGCACTCTGCCCGCCACCTCATCACCTCCGCCGACGGGCGGCCCGCCCACCCGTCCCCCCGACCGTGCGGGCGCCCGGCCCCGCCCGCCTGACGAGGTGCGCGCATCGGCCCAACCCGATCACTCGTCGTGGCGGACTCCCCGGCCGCTACGGCGTGTCTCCCCGCCCCTCCGGTTTCGACCAGGGCCACTTCAGCTCACGCCGCTCCCGGCCCTCCGGCGCGTACAGGTACTTCCACCCCCGCTGGATCCCCAGCCGCTTCGTGTACCCGTGCGGCTCCCGCCGGTACGCGTACACGGTCGCCACCCCGCCGTCGTCCCCCGGCACCGGCACCTCGTACCACTTCGGCGGATGCCCGGTCGGCCCCACCAGCACGGCCAGCACCTGCCCATCCAGCGGCCCACCCACAAAGGGCGTGTTCTCACTTCTCACCCCACCAGTCTCACCCATCCCCCAGCCCCGGACCGGGCCAACAAATCTGGACTGGTCCGACAAATCTTGACCGGGCCAACAAATCTGGACCGGGCCGGCAAAATCAGCCCCTCCGGCGTTTGAGGAGCGGGGCGTGGGGCGGAGCCCCACCAAGGACCCGCGCCCAGCGCACGCCCCCCCCCCCCCCCCCGGGCCCCCCGGGGGCCCCGGCCCCCCGCCCGGCGGCGGCCCCCCCCCCCCCCCCCGCGCGCGCGGGGGGGCCCGG
>NZ_JBSGUP010000048.1:0-12732 GCF_053607985.1 Streptomyces sp. NPDC055078 | reverse complement strand
ACGCACCCCACCCCCCCCAGCTCACCGCAGGTGCCCCAGCACCGCCGCCAGCAGCCTCCCCACCGCACCCCCCTCGCGCTCCAGGGAGAGCAGGGCGCGTACCACCCCCGCCGTCTCGTCGTCCGTCGCCGCCGTCGCGGCGAGGAGCGCGATCAGATGGTCGACCAGCCAGTCCCTCAGGGCGGGCGCGTCGGGGTGCTTCTCCTCGTCCAGCCAGATCAGGGACGCCGCCTCCACCGCCGCGATCCAGGTCCGCACCAGCAGCCGCAGCCGGGGACCGGGCGGCCGGTCGCCGGTGAGGTGGACGAGGATCTGCTCGGCGGCGGCCCGCCGCACTCCGTCGACGATCGCGGTGGTACGGGAGGTCTCCGCCACGCTCCCACCCCGCAGGAGGGCGGAGAACCCGGCGTCGTGGCCGTCGACGAAGGCGAGGTACCGGTCCAGCACCCGCGCCAGCCGCTCCGTAGGCGGCCCGGTCGGCGGCTCGCTGAAGCACCGTGACAGCGCGTCCGCTGCCGACCGCAGGGCCGCCTCGTACAACTGCTGTTTCCCGCCGGGGAAGTAGCGGTAGACCAGCGGCCGCGACACCCCGGCCCGTTCCGCCACATCGTCGAGGGAGACCTCGTCCGGGGCCCGGTGCGCGAAGAGTTCGAGGGCCGCCGCCAGGAGTTGCGTACGGCGTTCCTCGACGCTCAGCCGTCGATACGACCGGGTCGCCGGGGCGGGACTGGTCATGGCCGCAGCGTAACCGCACGGCCGGGGCCGGCAAGGGCGTGCGCGGTCACGCGAGCAGGCCGGAGCGCTTCCAGAGCCGGCGCCCGGGCCCCCTCAGTACTCCGATGTCGTCGAGGAAGTCGGTGAGCCGCTTGGCCCCGGACCGCATCACCTCCCGCCGGTGGCCGCTCGCGCGGACCTGGGCGAGGGCCTCGCGCCGGTCGAGGCCCACGTTCACATACACCTGCGGGCTGATGAAGCAGACGGAGAACACCCGGGCGGCCTCGCCGCAGCTGATCCGGGTGAACTCCTGCTCCCAGCGCGGCGCGGTCACCATCTGGCGCCGCAGCTCCTCCCGCGCGTACCGCACATGGCGTGCCTCTTCCACCACATGGATACGGGTGACCCCGCGCACCAGCGTCTGGACGCGCTCGTCGGGGAAGGTGAGCCGCTGCATCCAGTCGAGGATCTCCTCGCCGAGGAGGGTCGCGGCGAAGGAGCCGGGGGTGGTCGAGACGGTCTTCAGGACCCGCGCGAGATTGTGGTGGAGGCGGGGGACGGGGTACGCGGGCGCCCCGCCCTTCTTGATCATGCGGGCGAACATCATCGAGTGGCGGCACTCGTCGGCTATCTCGGTCAGTGCGTAACGGACATGACTGCTGGTCACGGACTTGTCGTAGATATGCCGTACGAGCAGCTGCATCAGGATGATCTCGAACCAGATGCCGAGGGATGCGAGCGAGGCGGCCTCGTGCCGCGCCAGGTCCATCCGCTGTTCCCCGGACATCTTCCGCCACAGCGGGGTGTCGTAGAGGGAGACCAGCTCCGGCGGCCAGAACCACTTGCCGTCCTCGAACGGCGCGTCCCAGTCCAGCTCCCTGTCCGGGTCGAACGAGTGCTTGGCCGAGGACTCCAGGAGCCGTTCGGCGACCTGCTCACGGTCCCGGAGCGGGCCGAGCGCGTCGCGGAGCAGCCGGGAATCGCTTTCGGTCACGGTCTTCATCGCGGAAGGCACCTCACCGGCGGTCGGGGGCGGTGGTCCCTGCGCGGGCGCTGCGGCCCGGGGGCACTCTTATGAGACTCCCTGTCAGCAAGCGCGTCAATCCCCCGTGCGCAGCTTGCTGACACATCGTCTACCGGCGTCCGCCGTCGCGATACGTACCGCCACAGGCCATGGACCACGGGCCGGGGTTTCGCCGGGACGGGCGCCCCCGGCGCGATCCGGGGCCGGCAGCGTGGTCCGGCGTCAACACTCCCAGGTGTCGCTCACTCGTCCGAAGGGCGCTGAGGCATCTCCGCTGGGTACGCTGGCGGTGGTCGGCAGACTTCGTCGCATGGGAGCAATCATGAGCGCCGCACGCGAGTACGCGAAGGGCGTGGACGTCACATGGCCCCGCCCTCCGGCCGGTGGCTGGACGGCGGACGACCTCGACACGCTTCCGGATCTTCCCCCGCACACGGAGATGCTCGACGGGAGCCTCGTCTTTATGAGTCGGCAGACCTTTTTCCACATGGCCACGCTGCGCCTGCTGGAAAACGCGTTGCTGGACCACGCGCCGGAGGGCCTTGCCGTCATCCGGGAGATGACCACCAAGCTGGCCAAGCGGGACCGTCCGGAGCCCGATCTCATGGTGGTGTCCGAGGACGCGCTGAAAGGTCCGGAGCAGACCTGGTACGCCCCCGCAAGCGTTCTACTCGCGGTGGAGATCGTCTCTTCCGACTCACTGGAACGCGACCGTGAGGTGAAGCCCCGCAAGTACGCCCGAGCAGGCATTCCGCACTTCTGGCGGGTGGAGATGAATGACGAACTCCCGGTCGTCTATGTCTATGAGCTCGACCCCGCGACCCGGACCTACGGAATCACCGGCATCCACCACAAGCAGCTCAAGTTGCTCAGGCCCTTCCCTCTTGAAGCCGACCTCACCGCGATGAACCGGCGCGGGCGCCCCGCCGGGGCCTGATCGCACGCCCGCGGCACCGCCCGGTTCCAGAGCCGTACGACAGCCGGATGCCGTACGGCTCAGTCCCGCAGCGCCGCCCCCATCACCGCCCGCGCGATCGGCGCCGCGCTGCCGCCGCCGCTGATGTGGCCCCGTACCGCTTCCGCGTCCTCGACGACCACCGCGACGGCGACCGCGGGCTGGACGGCGTCGGCGGCCTGTGCCCAGGAGATGAACCAGGCGTAGGGCGTGCCCGAGTTCCCCATGCCGTGCTGGGCCGTGCCGGTCTTGCCGCCGACGCGGGCGCCCGCGATCGCCGCGTTCGAGCCCGTGCCGTCCTCCACGACCGCGACCATCAGCCGTTGCAGTTTCTGTGCCGTGGAGGGGTTCATCGCCTGCCGGTACGGCCGTGGAGGTGTCCGTGAGACGGTCCGGCCGCCCCTGGTGGTCACCCGGTCGATCAGATACGGGGACTTGAGCCCACCGCCGTTGGCCACCGCCGCCGACACCATCGCCATCTGGAGGGGGGTGGCCGTCGTGTTGAACTGTCCGATCGAGGACAGCGCGAGCTGGTCCACGGACATCCGGATGTCGAAGTTCGACGGCGCGACAGGGGACGGAATCCGCAGGTCACGGTCGTTGAAGCCGAATCCGCTCACCGTGTCGAGCATCCTCGGCGTCCCGACCCGCGCCCCCAGGTGCGCCATCACCGTGTTGCACGACCACTGGATGGCGTACGCGAGCGAGGCGTCGCCGCACCCGGCCGCCGCGTCCGGGAGCCGGGTGCGGGTGCCGGGCAGGACATACGGGTCGGGGGTCCCGGTCGGCGCGTCCACATCGGAGACCACCCCCGCGTCCAGCGCCGCAGCCGCCGTCACGATCTTGAAGGCGGACCCGGGCGGATACGTCTGCCGGATCGCCCGGTTCAGCATCGGCTGGGTCGGAATGGCGTTGAGCCGCGCCCAGGCGGACTTGGCGGCCGGCCCGGTGCCGGAGAACGCCCCCGGATCGTACGAAGGGCTGCTGACCAGCGCCAGAATCCGGCCGGTCGACGGCTCGACCGCGGCGACCGCCCCCCGCTTCCCGCCGAGACCCCGGTACGCGGCCTCCTGCATCGACGGCTTGATCGTGGTGACCACCCGTCCGCCCGGGGCGCGGCCCCGGCTCAGCTCGTTCCAGTACGGGACCGGGGTGAGCTGCGGATCGGTGCCGGAGAGTGCGGAGTCCTCCGTGCTCTCGACCAGTGTCGTGCCGTACGTCTGGGACGAGTATCCGGTCACCGGCGCGTAGAGCGGGCCCTGGGTGTAGGTCCGTTCGAAGCGGAGCTGCTGACCGGTGTCCTTGGAGCCGGTGACCGGGCGCCCGCCGACGAGGATGTCGCCGCGCGGCTCGCCGTAGCGGGCGATCGCCGACCGCCGGTTCGCCGGGTTCTCGTCGAGCGATCCGCCCTCGACGACCTGGAGGCGGGCCGCGTTGACCAGCAGGGCCCCGAGGAGGACACAGCACAGGACGGCGGCACGCCGGATATGGCGGATCACCGGGCCTCCTCCGGGGTGAGCACGGGTGCGTCCGTGGAATCGGGGCCGGGGCCGGGACCCGGCGCGCGGGCCGAGTCGCTGACCCGGATCAGCAGGGCCACGATGATCCAGTTGGCGACGACGGACGAACCGCCCTGCGCCAGGAACGGCATCGCCATCCCGGTGAGCGGGATCAGCCCGGTCACGCCGCCGGCGATGACGAACACCTGGAGCGCCACGATCGAGGCGAGACCGACGGCGAGCAGCCGTCCGAAGGGGTCGCGGAGGGCGAGGGAGGCCCGGTAGCCGCGGGCCACCAGCAGCGCGTACAGCAGCAGGATTCCGGTCAGACCGACGAGGCCCAGTTCCTCGCCCGCCGTCGCGAGGATGAAGTCCGACTTGGCGGCGAACCCGATGAGGGTGGAGTGGCCGAGCCCAAGCCCGGACCCCAGCATTCCGCCCGCGCCGAAGGCGAACAGCGACTGCGCGACCTGGCTGGGTCCTTCACCCGCCTCGATACTGGCGAAGGGGTCGAGCCAGTCCTCGACCCGGCCGTGCACATGGGGTTCGAACACCCCGACCGCGAAGGCCCCCGCCGCCGCGAGGGTGAGCCCCACCGCGATCCAGCCGGTCCGGCCGGTCGCCACGTACAGCATGATCACGAACAGTCCGAAGAACAGCAGCGAAGTCCCCAGATCCCGCTCCAGCACCAGCACCCCCACGCTGATCAGCCAGATCGCCACGATCGGACCGAGTACCCGCCCGGTGGGCAGCTGGAGCCGCCACAACCGGCGGCCGGTGATCGCGAGCGCCTGATGGTTGACGGCGAGATACGCGGCGAAGAACACGGCCAGCAGGATCTTGGCGAACTCGCCCGGCTGGAACGACAGTCCGCCGATCCTGATCCAGATCCGCGCACCGTTCACGGCCGGGAAGAAGATCGGGACCAGCATCAGCACCAGGGCGGCGGCCACCGAGACATACGCGTACCGCCGCAGCACCCGGTGATCGCGCAGCAGGACGACGACCACGATGAACAGCGCCACCCCGAGCGCCGACCACACCAGCTGCGCGGGCGCCGCCTCCTCGCCGGGCGTCTCCAGATCCAGCCGGTGGATGAGCACCAGGCCGAGACCGTTCAGCAGCACCGCGATCGGCAGCAACAGCGGATCGGCACACCGCGCCCGCAGCCGCACCGCCCCGTGCGCCACCACCGCGAGCCCCCCGAGCCAGGCGCCGTACCGCAGTACGTCAGGCGGTACCGCGCCGTTCCTGGCGAGCCCGACAGACGTGTAGCCGAACACGGAGATGAGGACGGCCACGAGGGTGAGGCACAACTCGATGCCGCGGTGGGGTGGGGCCGCGGGGGGCGGCTGGTCTGCGGTCATGCGACGCAACGTAGCAACTTGCGCCACATATATCCCTTATGCGCCCTCAGCGTCGCCCCCTGCCTGTGCCTCGCGCCCGGCCCACCGCCACTGGGCCGCCCCCTGCCGGGCCGGGCACCCTCAGCCCGGAGCGCTCGGGCTCTCGTCGGGGCTCCGCCCCGAACCCGGCGCCTCAAACGCCGGCGGGGCTGGATTTGCCTGCCCTCAGCGCGCTGGTTTCGGTGCCCGGCACGGGGGTGGGCAAGTTGAGCCTGTCCGGCGTTTGAGGACGGACCGTGAGCCTGGTAGGGCTGGGCTGGTGCGAAGGTGGGCAAGTTGAGCCCGTCCGGCGTTTGAGGACGGACCCTCAGCCCGGTGGGGCTGGACCACGGCGGGATGCGCGGGGATCAGGTCGTGGGAAGGGTGAGGCGGGCCACCGCGCCGCCCGGGTCCCCGTTGAGAAAGTGGAGTTCCGCGCCGAGCACCGCGGACTGCCCGACCGCGATCGTGAGCCCCAGCCCGTGCCCCTTCCCCGCCCCGTCCGAGCGGAAGCGGGCCGGCCCGTGGTCGAGGAGGTAGGAGGGGTACCCGGGGCCGGAGTCCGCGACGGTCACCTCCGGGCCGTCGACGGTGAGGACGACCGGGGTCCGGCCGTGGACGTGCGCGTTGGCGACGAGGTTGCCGAGCACCCGCTCCAGCCGCCGCCGATCACTCTCCACGGCCGCGTCACGGACCACCCGCACCTCGGTGTCCGTCCCGGACGCCCGCACCACCCGCTCGGCCAGTTCCCCGAGCCCCAGCACATCGAGGTCGACCCGCTCGCTGCCCGCGTCCAGCCGGGAAATCTCCAGCAGATCCTCGGTCAGGGCGCGCATGGCCCGTACCCGGTCCCGTACCAGCTCGGCCGGACGGCCATCGGGCAGCAGTTCGGCGGCGGCCGTCAGCCCGGTCAGCGGGGTCCGCAGCTCGTGCGCCACATCCGCGGTGAAGCGCTGTTCGCTGAGGAGTTTGTTCTGCAGGGTGGACGCCATGGTGTCCAGCGCCCCGGAGACCGTGGCCACCTCGTCCTGGGGCCGCGAGGGGTCCGCCGTACGGGGATCGTTGACCCGCGCGTCGAGATCCCCCGCGCTGATCCGCCGCGCCACCTGCGCGGTCAGATGGAGCCGGCGGGTGATCCGGGTGACGGAGAAGGCCCCCACCAGCAGAGTCGCCCCGATCGCCAGCACCGATGAGCCGAGGATCGCCCGGTCCAGGCCGGTGATCGTCCGCGCGCTGAAGCTGTAGTCGACGCGTACGGCCAGCGCCCGCCCGTCGGCGGGCGCGGCGGCCCACATGGTGGGCCGGCCCCGGTAGGTGTTCACCATGGTGCCGCGCTCGCCGCCGATGGCGAGTTCCCGCAGGGAGGAGGGGAGCCCGGCCGGATCCACCCCCGCGTAACGGGGCATCGGCTCACCGGCCTCGTACTCCTCGGTGACCTCCGCCAGCCGCCCCAGCGCCTTCTCCCGTGCCTGGTCAACCGTCTGGCTGGAGACGGCCGCGTGCACCAGCGCGCCCAGCAGCGCGGCGAGGGCGCAGCACATCACGGTGATGAAGACGGCGGCCTTCCAGGTCAGACTGGCGGCCCAGCGGGGTGGCCGGATCCGCCTCACCGCTGGTCCATCGGGCCGGTTGAGCCGGTTGAGCCGGTCGGGCCGGGCGGGCCGGTGGCGCCACGCGAAGGGGGACCGGTCCGCCCCGCCGCGCCGGGCGCCGTCGGCACCGATCTCCGCTCCGGCGCGCTCCTGTGCGGTTCGACCTGGACGATCTCGTCGCGCGTCGGCAGCATCGCCCGGTTCCGGCCGTCCCAGGACCAGGCCGTACGGTACTCGTACCCGGGAATCCCGGCCGACACCGAGCGCAGGATGATGTCCTGGCCCGCCAGCTCCACACTCACCAACTGGTCCGCGGTGGACATGATCCGGACCAGTCCGCCGTTCCCGTCCGGCATATAGCAGCGCACCGCCGTGCGCTGTTCCGCCAGCCGGACCCCGACGATCAGCTCCGCTTGGCCGTCCCCGGTCAGGTCGTGGTGATACGGCGTGAGTACGGGGCAGGGCCCCGGCCGCTCCCGGCAGGCGCGGAGCGCGTCGGCGGTCTCCCGGTAGGACCCGCCCATGCCGCTGTACGCACCGGGGTCGGCCTCGGCCTCAGCCCTGAGGACGGCAACCGGGTCGAGGTCGCGCACCCCGCCCCGGGGCACCTTGATACCGGGGACCGGGGTGGTCTCGGTCTCGCCGTAGTCCTGCGGGGGAGCGGTGACCGGCGGCAGATCGGGCCACAGCCGTACGGGACCGGTGGCCGTACGGGTCGGGCCCGCGCTCGACAGCCCGCCCGCGTCGGTGCAGCCGGCCAGCAGTCCGCCGACCGCCGCCGTCAGCAGGGTCACGCGGAGCGGACCACGGAAGCGCAAGATTCTCCTAGCGGGGCGGGTACGCGGTGGGGAACGGTCGGGGAATCGGTTCTGCGCAAACAATATGCGCAGCGAACCCAATTCCTCGTCCCGGCCCGTCAACCGGGGCCGTCCACCGGACCCGTCAACCGCGGTCCGGACCCGTCAACCCTGGCTGTCGACCCTGGCCGTCCACCGGGCCGCCCGCGCCCGCCCGGCCGCTCACCGCGCCATATCCACCGAGCCTGCCCGCCTGCCGAGCCTGCCCGCCTGCCGACCCGCCCTGCCTGCCGGTATCCGCCCCCGCCTGCCGCCTGCCGCCTGCCGCCTGCCGCCTGCCGCCTGTCGGCCCGCCCCGCCCGGTCGTCAGGACTGGTACGGGTTCTGCCCCTGCTGCCCCTGCGGCTGGCCGTACGGCTGTGCGAAGCCCTGCCCGCCACCGGGACCGCCCTGACCACCCTGGCCGCCGGGACCCCCCAGACCCCCGGGACCGCCCGCGCTCTGCGCCACGAGCTGATCGGCCTGCTCCTTCGTCACCTGCGACTCGGCACCGCAGAAGGTGCACTGTGTCGCGTGCTTCGTCGACACCGGGAACAGCGGAATGAAGAACAGCGTGAACTTGGTGACCCGCTTCCTGAGCGTGTGCGCGGACGGATTGCCGCAGAACCCGCACACGAGGGTCAGTATCGCCAGCTGGTGCAGATACCCCTTGGTACCGAAGATGATCATGCTGTCGGCCTCTCCCTGGTCAGCGCCCGCCGGCACAGGGCCAGCAGTGTCTCGTCCCTCACGATGTCATGACTGCCGTACCCTCCGTCTATCGCGTTGTGACGCCGGACACGCGACAGCTCGGCGCGCAGCACCCGCTCGGCCCCCGCCGCGCTCCGGGCCACCGGCTCCGCCGTGCCGCCCCGGCGCTCGGCGAGCCGCTCGGCCGTCGGGACCCGGGTGAACGGCAGCGTGTCCCAGGCGGCCATCAGCACCGGCCACGCCCGCCCCGGCTCGTCCGTCACCCGCCAGAGCGCGATCGCGGAGTCCACCCGGGTCCAGGGGTCGGCCGCCCACAGCAGCCCCCGCAGCGCCGGAGCGGCCTCCTCGGCCGCCGCACCCATGGTGCCGAGCACCGCCGCCGCCGACCGCCGGGCCCCGGAGTCCGTCGCCGCGAGCGCCGTGTGCAGCGCGGGCAGTATGGCGTCCGCGTCGCCCTCTATGGCCCATAACGCCGCCGCGGTCTTCGCCCCGAAGGCGCCCGACAGCGACTCCGAACGGGCCGCGCGCGCCAGCAGCGCCCGCAGGTCCGGTATCGCCTCCTTCGCGGCGGGCCCGAAGGCGGTGAGCGCCCGCAGCACCAGCTCGACCACCCATTCCCTGCGGTACTCGGGCGCGCCCCGCAGCACCCGCAGCACCTCGGGCATCGCGTCCACGGCCCGCAGCGCGGTCAGCCCGTACAGCAGCGGCCCGGCCAGGTCGTAGAGCCGGTCGTCCAGCGCTGTCTCGCCCAGGCGAGTGCGCAGGGCGGGGACCAGGGGGGCCGCCGCCGCGCCCAGATGGTCCAGTACATAGCCGAGGTCCTGCGGGGGCTCGGGCCGCTCCAGCATCCGGGCCAGCACCGGCACCACCCGCGCGTCGCCGGTACGCGCCAGTGCCGCGACCGCGCTGCCGAGCATCCTCGGCCCGCTCGCCCACTCCTGCGCCCAGCATTCCGGCTCGGCGGCCACGAAGTCCGCCAGCGCGTCCGCCGCGGGGGCCGCGAGGGAGAACAGTTCCCCGAGCGCCACGGCAGCCGCGTCCGCCAGCCGGGGTTCCCGGCCCGCGAGCTGCTCGCCGATCAGGCCCACCAGCTCCGCGTACTCCCCGCGCCAGGTCCGCAGCAGGCCGCTGCTCATCCGCACGGCGTCGATCCGCTGCCCCCGGTCGGGGCTGCACAGCTGATCGGCGAGGAGCGCTATCCGGTCGTCGACGCGATCGCCGAGACCCGAGTGGAGCGTACGCAGCAGATCGCCCGTCCAGGGGGCGTACCGGCCCGCCGTGTCCGCCTCGCGGCGCTCGCGCAACTGCTGCCCCAGCAGCACGGGCACGGAGGGGGCGGCCGACCGGTCGGCCGCTGGGACCGCGCTCACCGGCTCGGCGCGCAGCTCCCGGAGCAGTCCGGTCACCCCCGGCACCACATCGACGGGCAGCGCGTGCGGCGCGCAGCGGGCGAGCTGGGCGAGCGCGGACAGCCGCAGCCCGGCGTCGTACGACCGCCCCGGGACATACGGCGCTCCTGACGCGGGCCGGCCGGGGACGCGCCCGCCCCGGGCCCGCTCGGCCCCACCGAGCGAACCGCCGGGGGGACCGTCGAGCAATCCGCCGGGGGGACCGCCGGGGGGACTGTCGAGCGAACCGCCGAGGCCCTCCGCGCCGTCGCGTGCGGCACTGTCGTACGAGCCGTCGTGCTCACTGTCGTACGGGAGGGCGCTTCCGGAGTGCCGCGCACCCTCGGGCGGGTCCTCGGGCGGGTCCTCGTGCGCCCCCGCGGTCGCCCCGGCCGATGGCCCGGCGTTCGTCCCGGCGGACGTACCGGCCGATGGCCCGGGGGACGTCCCGGCCGACGTCCCGGCCGACGTTTCCGGGGGTGCCCCGGGTGCGTCCGGGGACGACCCGGGCGGTGGCTCCGCGTCCCCCGAAGGCAGCCGGGTCAGCTCGGTCAGCCACTGCACCACCTCGGGCGCCAGCGTCTCGTGCCGGAGCGCTATCCGCCCCCCGGCCTCCACACAGGCGAACCGCACCTCGGGGTCGTGCTCGATCTTCAGCCGCTCCCGTAACAGCCCGAGCACCAGCTCCGGTTCGCTGTGCAGCGTGGCGAGGGCGAGCGGCGCGGTGAGCCGTACCCCCCGGTCGTCGGAGTCGATCAGCGCGAGAAAGACATCCGCGCTCGCGGTGACGGCCGATGCCGCCATCGCGTAGTTCGCGGCGTACTCGAACTCCTCGTCCTCCGGGTCCAGTTCGTCATCGCCGTCCAGATCGATACCGCCGATGCTGGTCAGCAGCTCGACGATGCCACCACGGTCCTGGACGGCGGGGTCTCCCACCAGTTCGAGCAGGAACGGAATGCAGGCCAGCGTCGAGTCATAGACATCACCCTGGTGATGCACCGCGCCGTACATCCCGTCGAGCGCCGCCTCACGCTCCGCCGGATCACCGGACGCCAGCCCGCGCAACAGCTCGGGCACGTCCTCCGCCGGACCGTAGGCATGCTCCAGTGCGGCCCAGTCGACCTCGTCAATACCCCCGAACACGCCCGCCCCCTCCCGAGAACCATGCGTCAGCACTCCGCGCGCGAAAGAAACTATGCGCCGGAACCACGCGCTTGGGGAGAGTGTGCACCACGGCCCCGGCATCGCGAGGATATTGCCCGGAAGCCCCCGGGGCTGTTCCCATGGTCCCCGGTCGCCGATCCCATGGTTCGGGGGTGAGGTCATGCCGGCACTGAGAGTCACGACGGCGAGAGTGGCAGGCCGGGACCGGATCGATGTGAGCCTGCCGGACGGCCGGGATTCCGGGTGGCTCGGATGGTACGACCCGGGCCCCGACGGCATCGGCCGCGGCCGGGTCCTGCTGGTCCACGAGAGCCGCAGCGAAGAGGTTCTCGCGGCTCTCGCACCCTATCTGACCAGCGAATTCACGGTCGGCCCACCGCCGGTACCCACCCGCGCCGAACTCGCCCGGCTCGCCCTGCACCCCGACGACGACCTGGCCCCCAACCGCCCCGGCGAGCCCCTCCGCGCCGAACTGGACCACCGCCCGCCGACCGGCCGCCGTCTGCTGTCCGACCCCCGCCGGGATCGCCGGGACCGCCGGGACCGGCTCGCCGCCGAGCAGTCGGTGGGCGACGGGCTGGGCCGCCTCGAAGGGGCAGGTTGGCGGATTCTGCACGCTGTGCCGCTGCCCGGGGGCGACCGTGTGATCGCTCCCGGATGGCGCGCGGAATCGGGGGCGGGCAGTATCGGGCTCATCCCCGAGAGCCAGAAAAAGTTCCGGCGGCGATGTCGAGAATCCGTGCCCGGCTCCGTCCCCGTAGTGAACGCGGCCAGAATGGGCCGCACCAGTACCGAGGAGAACCACCATGGCCAAGTACCTGCTGCTGAAGCACTACCGCGGCGCTCCGGCTTCGGTGAACGACGTGCCCATGGACCGGTGGACGCCGGAGGAGATCTCGGCCCATATGCGGTACATGAACGATTTCGCGGCCAGGCTGGAGAAGACCGGCGAGTTCGTCGACGGCCAGGCGCTCGCCCCTGAGGGGACGTTCGTCCGGTACGACGGCGAGGGGCGCCCGCCGGTCACCGACGGTCCGTTCGCCGAGACCAAGGATCTCATCGCCGGCTGGATGGTGATCGACGTCGACAGCTACGAGCGCGCTGTCGAGCTGGCCGGGGAACTGTCGGCCGCCCCCGGAGCGGGCGGGAAGCCGATCCACGAGTGGCTCGAACTGCGTCCGTTCATGGGTGTACAGCCCACCATCACGGAGTGACCTCTCAGATGACCTCTCGGACGACCCCTCGCACGACCCCTCAGCTGAACGAGATCCTGCTCCGGAGCCTCACTCCGAGCGTCATCGCGATCCTCGTCCGCCGCGGAGCCGACTTCGCGGCGGCCGAGGACGCCGTGCAGGACGCCCTGGTCGAGGCGGTCCGCGTCGGGCCGGCCGACTCCTCCCCGGGCTCCAGGGGCTCCGTGGGCTCTCCAGACTTCCCGGGCTCTCCGGATTCCCCGGGCTCTCC
>NZ_JBSGUP010000047.1:0-25550 GCF_053607985.1 Streptomyces sp. NPDC055078 | reverse complement strand
GGGCCCTGAGCCCCGGCCGGAGGTCACTCCGGCTGGTTCTCGGGGCCGCCGAAGTCGGGGCTGGTGAAGTCCGGGCTGGTGAACGTGGGGCGCTGGCCCGTCGTCGAGCCCGCGCTCGGGCTGGAGTAGTCCGGGCCGCTGTATCCGACCTTGGGTATCCGGCTCACCGGGCGCGGTGGTGCCGACGAGGTCGGGTCGGAGCTGGGGTCTTCCAGGGCGGCCCGGAAGAAGGGCAGGATGCCCCGCTCCACCAGGGCGTGCCGCCAGGCGTCCTTGGCGCGGGCGACCTCGTCGGGCAGTTCGCCGGTGATCTCCTCGGCGGGTACCTGTGTCGCGCTGTTGCGCAGGGCGGTGAGCAGCAGGCCGACCGCGGCGAACAGTATGGCGGCGGCCGTGAGCGCCACGAAGAACCAGCCCGCGGAGACCATGGCCGTCGCGAAGGAAGGGGTGGGTTCGAGCATCTTCAGGATGTAGCCGACGAGCAGGAAGATCAGCGCCGCTGTCCCGGCGAGCACCGGGGCCAGTACGGTGATGACGGCCCCGAGTCCGGCGCCGTGCCCGGCCGGATCGTCGCCGGCGGGGCTCAGCACGGAGTCCCGCATGGACTGTGCGGCCGACGGGGCGCGCGCCTCCTCGCGGATTTTCACATAGTGGTCGTACTCGGCGGCGGCGGCGGAGGTGATCAGTGCCGTCGCGTTCATGGCCATCGTGCGCAGCTGCTCGGCGTTCAGCCGCTGTCCGACGGCAGCGAGATCCGGTCGGTCATGGGCGTTGCGCAGCGCGTCGTCGAGGGCCCGCTCGTATTCGGCGCGGTCCTCGGTCAGCAGGTGCGGAGCGCTGTTCATGTGCATCCCCCGATGCTCCGTGGCGCCCGGGTTGCCCGGACAGGCCCGGGCGGCCGAGCGGAAACGGAGGAGAGCCTGCTACGGATAAGCCGATGGTAGAGCGGTTACGGCACGGGGTGACAGGGGGTTTCGGTAAATCGGGTGCCCGGCTTTGCTCAATCGGGTAGCGGGAGTTGGACAACAAGGAGTTTTCCGGCCATGGTGACGCCGCCGTCCATGGCGATCGCGAGGCCGTCCGCGTAGACATGAGGGCCCTCGACGACCGGGCGCTCGTCGTCCTCGCCGTCCTCCGTGCCCACTTCGCCCAGCAGATACGGAATGGGGCTGTGACCGTGCACGACGCGGTTGCCGCCGTAGGTCGAGAGCAGTTCGTGGACGGCCTGGGGGCCGCCCTCGTCACGGAAGGCGAAGCGTTTGGTGAGCTTGCGGAACAGATCCCAGCACTCGTCGGCGTCATTGCGGGTGAGGATTTCGTGAACGGTGTCGTTGACGTCCTCGATGGTCAAGCCGTATTCGAGGTACGCCGTCGTATCGGAGTGCATCAGCAGATGCCCGTCCTCCTCGACCACCGCGTCGAGGCGGGCCATCCACTGGAGGTGGACGTCCTGGAGCCGGTCCATATCGGCCTTCTGGCCACCGTTCAGCAGCCAGGCCGCCTGGAAGGTGGCGGTGCCGGCGCCGGAGTTGACCGGAGTGTCGCCGAACCGCTTGGCGCCGAGCAGCAGCAGTTCATGATTACCCATCAGGGCCTTGCAGTAGCCGCCGGCGGCGGCGGCCTCGGCGGAGAGCCGCATGACGAGGTCGATGACGCCGATGCCGTCGGGGCCGCGGTCGGTGAAGTCGCCGAGGAACCACAGCCGGGTGTTTCCCGCCGCCCACTGGCCGTCCGGGCCGATGAGGCCCTGGGCGGTGAGGGCGGCGACGAGTTCGTCGAGATAGCCGTGGACATCGCCCACGACATAGAGCGGGCCGAGGCTGTCCGGCGCGGGCTCGGCCGGTTCGGTCTGGATCTGGACCGTGTCGCCCGGACCACGGCGCTGGATCACCGGCAGGTCCCGGGCGGTGGGCGTGTAGCCGTCGGGCAGCTCACCCTCCGGCACGGCATTGCCGGGGTGCGTGAAGCTCGGGGTTGTGACGCCGGACTCGGATGTTCCCGACTGAACGGGCACCTGTGCGTACGGAGGGACACGGAAATCGCGCAATGTCGCCGTCCGCACCACGGGTCCCTGACTGGCCCCCTGAGTCATCGACCCCTCCACCACCGTCGCGCCGCCGTTCACCTCTCGGCCCAGCCTGGTCAGGGAGGGCCGCGGTGTCGTGCGCCCATCATAGGAACGAGGTCCGTGCTGTGTGACGCACCAGGGGTGGTGAATCCGTCCGCACCCCTGACGCGTCGGTCGTTTCGTCCCAAATAGTGAGGTCTAGGGCGTGTTTCGAAAGTAGCGCCGTCCGCCCGGCAGGCCAGGTGGGACTTTCGAAACCTGCCCTAGTCCGGTGTGGGTGAGCGCGGCGCGCTCACCGTCGTCCGTGGTGAACGGCGCTGTGAGGACGTCCGGACGATCAGTTCGGTCGGTATCACCTGCTCGACCGGCCGGTCTTCGTTGACTCCCTCGATGGCGTCGATGAGGAGCTGGACGACGGCCGTGCCGATACGGCGCGGTTTGAGCGAGAGGGTGGTGATGGGGGGTTCGGTCGTGGCGTACACGGTCGATTCGCTGCAGCAGACGAGCAGCAGATCCTCGGGGACGCGCAGGCCGTACCGCCGGGCGGCGGCGAGCAGATCGGTGCCATTGGGGTCGAAGAGGCCGTATACGGCATCCGGTCGGTCGGGCCGGGCGAGCAGCCGGTCGGCCGCGACGGCTCCGGCGCACGGGTCGTGGGCGGGGTAGGACTCGTAGACCGGGTCCTGGCCCACGCGTTCGCACCAGCTCAGATAGGCGGTGGTGGACAGACGGGTGTAGGTGTCGGTGGTGGTGCCGGTCAGGAGCCCGATTCTGCGGGCGCCGGCGTCGGCGAGATGGTCGAGCAGATCGAGTACGGCTGCCTCGTGGTCGTTGTCGACCCAGGCGGTGACCGGGAGGGTTCCGGCCGGACGGCCGTCGGAGACGACCGGTAATCCCTGGCGGACGAGTTCGGCGACGACCGGATCGTGGTCGGACGGGTCGATCACGATGGTGCCGTCGAGAGCGACGTTCGACCAGACGTCGTGTCGCGAGGTGGCGGGGAGGATCACCAGCGCGTAGCCGCGTGCGAGCGCGGCGGATGTCGCGGCTCTCGCCATTTCGGCGAAGTACGCGAACTCCGTGAAGGTGAAAGGTTCATCCCCGTATGTGGTCACCGTCAGGCCGATGAGCCCCGACTTGCCGGTGCGGAGTGTGCGGGCCGCGGCCGATGGGCGATAGCCCAGCCGGTCGGCGACCTCGCGGACGTGTCTGCGGGTGGCGTCCGGGAGCCGACCCTTTCCGTTGAGCGCGTCCGAGACAGTCGTAATGGATACACCGGCTGCGGCGGCGACGTCTCGGATGCCCGCCCGACCTTGCCGGTGCCCCCGGCGGGATGTGTCCGTCCGGCTCACCTGGTGCTTCCCTGCTGCTGTCATGGCGAGCCGATAGTAGGGCTCGCGTGGGCGGTTGGGCCGGTCGCATATTCACTCGTTGACAGGCACGTTTCTGCATGATCATAACCCATCAACTGCCTTGGAAAATAAAGGAGTTGAACGTTACACCTAAGCCGTCTGGGGTGTCTGGCCGCATCAACCTGCCGAATGGTCGATGTTTCGAAGAGGTCTCAACTCACCTCTACGGGGGATGCGCGCCACGGAGCGAGCCACCGGCGTGCGCCAGGGATCTGAGCGCTCCCCCCTCTTTTCCGGCTCCTGTGGGGCCTTCGGGCCGGCCTGGGCGAGGCTCGTGGACCGGGCCCGCGAGGGCCCCCGGACCCGCTCCGGTGGGGGTTGTGGTGCCGGGCTCCGCGGGGTCCGGGGCTTGGGGTCCCGCGCGGGGGCATACGCGGGGGATATACGCACCGCTCGGCCCCGGGTTGTGCGGATTGATCCGCTCCGGCCATTCGCAGCGGACGGGAATCCTCATATGGTGAGGAGTATTGGTTCCGAGGTGAGATTCCGCGGTGATACGAACGGTCGAGGAGGACCTGCGGTGAGCGAGACGAGCCCCAAGCTGCGCGCCGAGTTGGACGGCATTCCCACCTACAAGCCGGGCAGGCCGGCCGCGGCCGGCGGCCCGGCCGCGTACAAGCTGTCGTCCAATGAGAACCCCTATCCGCCGCTGCCCGGTGTGATGGAGACGGCGATCGCCGCGGCGCACGGGTTCAACCGCTACCCGGACATGGCCTGCACCGGGCTGATGAATGAACTGGCGGACCGGTTCGGGGTGCCGCTGGAGCATCTGGCCACCGGTACGGGATCGGTGGGGGTCGCCCAGTCGCTGGTGCAGTCCACCTCGGGCCCGGGTGACGAGGTCATCTACGCATGGCGGTCCTTCGAGGCGTATCCGATCATCACACAGATCAGCGGGGCGAAGGCGGTGCAGGTGCCGCTGACCGCGGGTGATGTGCACGACCTGGACGCGATGGCGGACGCGATCACCGAGCGGACCCGGCTGATTTTCGTCTGCAACCCCAACAATCCGACCGGCACGGTGGTGCGCCGGGCCGAGCTCGAGCGGTTCCTCGACCGGGTGCCATCGGATGTGCTGGTGGTGCTGGACGAGGCGTACCGGGAGTTCATCCGCGCCGCCGAAGGCGGGGACGGGGGGGTGCCGGACGGCATCGAGCTCTACCGGGATCGTCCCAATGTCGCGGTGCTGCGTACCTTCTCCAAGGCGTACGGCCTGGCAGGGCTACGGGTCGGTTTCGCGATCGCGCACGATCCGGTGGCCGCCGCGCTGCGTAAGACCGCGGTTCCGTTCGGGGTGTCGCAGCTCGCCCAGGACGCGGCGGTCGCGTCGCTGCGGGCGGAGGACGAGCTGCTGGGCCGGGTCGGTTCGCTGGTCGCCGAGCGCACCCGGGTGCACGAGGGGCTGGTCAAGCAGGGCTGGACCGTGCCCGAGACCCAGGCGAACTTCGTCTGGCTGCGGCTGGGCGACCGTACGTCCGACTTCGCCGCGGCCTGCGAGGCGGCGGGTGTCATGGTGCGGCCGTTCGCGGGGGAGGGCGCCCGGATCACCATCGGGGAGCCGGAGGCCAACGACCTCTTCCTGCACGCCGCGGACGCGTTCCGCAAGAAGATCGAGGCGAGCTAGCCCGTCTCGCGCAGATCAGCCCTCGGGCCCGGACCGTTTCAGGTCCGGGCCCGTTTCGGTATGCCCGGCACCGTGCGCTCCGCCGGGGTCTGGCCCTGATTCGCCCGGATCCGGCCGAAAGGCACCCCCCGGTCATCGGTGTGGTTTTCGTATGAGCCATAATGCTTGTGAATGTGAACGCGTTCACAAGCGTGTCCTGTTCATCCCGCAATAACTGGGATTAGTCAGGCAAACTGCCGCTCGACCTCGTCGATGTAAGGAGATGACGACGTGGACCTGGCTCTGGCGCCGGAGACTTTGGCGCGATGGCAGTTCGGCATCACCACCGTCTACCACTTCCTCTTCGTCCCTCTGACGATCTCTCTCGCCGCACTGACCGCGGGCCTCCAGACGGCCTGGGTCCGCACGGAGAAGGAGAAGTACCTCAAGGCGACGAAGTTCTGGGGCAAGCTGTTCCTGATCAACATCGCCATGGGTGTCGTCACCGGGATCGTGCAGGAGTTCCAGTTCGGTATGAACTGGTCCGACTACTCCCGCTTCGTCGGCGATATCTTCGGCGCCCCGCTCGCCTTCGAGGCGCTGATCGCCTTCTTCTTCGAGTCCACCTTCATCGGGCTGTGGATCTTCGGCTGGGACAAGCTGCCGAAGAAGATCCATCTGGCCTGTATCTGGATGGTCTCGATCGGCACGGTCTGCTCCGCGTACTTCATCCTGGCCGCCAACTCCTGGATGCAGCACCCCGTGGGCTACCGGATCAACGAGGAGCGCGGCCGGGCCGAACTGACCGACTTCTGGCGGGTGCTCAGCCAGGACACCGCGGTCAGCCAGTTCTTCCACACCATGACCTCCGCCTTCCTGGTCGGTGGCGCGTTCATGGCCGGAATCGCCGCCTTCCATCTGGCTCGCAAGAAGCACATCCCCGTGATGCGCAGCTCGCTGCGGGTCGGGCTGGTCACCGTGGTCATCGCCGGAGCGCTCACCGCCATCAGCGGTGATGTCCTCGGCAAGGTCATGTACCGGCAGCAGCCGATGAAGATGGCGGCGGCCGAGGCGCTGTGGGACGGCGAGGCGCCCGCGCCCTTCTCGATCTTCGCCTACGGAGATGTCGACGAGGGCCACAACAAGGTCGCCATAGAGGTCCCCGGGCTGCTGTCCTTCCTGGCCAAGGGGGACTTCGAGTCCTTCGTGCCCGGGATCAACGACATCAACAAGGCGGAGCAGGAGAAGTACGGTCCGGGCGACTACCGCCCCAATATCCCGGTCGCCTACTGGGGCTTCCGCTGGATGATCGGCTTCGGGATGGCGTCCTTCTCCATCGGACTGCTGGGACTCTGGCTCACCCGCAGAAGGTTCCTGCTGCCCGAAGCGCTGCGGACCGGCGAGGACGAGGTGCCGAAACTGGTCCTCCTCCGGAAGAAGGCGCTGGGGCCGAAGCTCACCAAGTGGTACTGGATCATCGCGCTCTGGACCACGACCTTCCCGCTGATCGCCACCTCCTGGGGCTGGATCTTCACCGAGATGGGCCGGCAGCCCTGGGTGGTGTACGGAGTGCTGCGCACCAAGGACGCGGTCTCCCCCGGCGTGTCCCAGGGCGAGGTGCTCACCTCGATGATCCTCTTCACCCTGCTCTATGCGGTGCTCGCCGTCATCGAGGTCAAGCTGCTGGTGAAGTACATCAAGGCAGGGCCGCCCGAGCTGACCGAGGCCGACCTCAATCCGCCCACCAAGATCGGCGGCGATGACCGTGACGCCGACCGGCCGATGGCCTTCTCGTACTGAGGCCCTGAGGAGCTGCTGAGGCATGGAACTTCACAACGTCTGGTTTGTCCTCATCGCCGTCCTGTGGATCGGCTACTTCTTCCTCGAAGGGTTCGACTTCGGGGTCGGTGTCCTGACCAAGCTGCTCGCCCGTGACCGGACCGAGCGACGGGTGCTGATCAACACCATCGGGCCCGTGTGGGACGGCAACGAGGTGTGGCTGCTGTCGGCGGGCGGCGCGACCTTCGCCGCGTTCCCCGACTGGTATGCCACCCTCTTCTCCGGCTTCTATCTGCCGCTGCTGCTCATTCTCTTCTGTCTGATCGTGCGCGGAGTGTCCTTCGAGTACCGGCACAAGCGGCCGGAGGACCGGTGGCAGACCAACTGGGAGCACGCCATCTTCTGGACCTCGCTGCTGCCGGCGTTCCTGTGGGGTGTGGCCTTCGGCAATATCGTGCGGGGCGTGAAGATCGACGAGCAGAAGGAGTACGTCGGCAATGTCTTCGACCTGCTCAACGCCTACTCCCTCCTCGGCGGACTGGTGACGCTCTCCCTCTTCACCTTCCACGGCGCGGTCTTCGTCGCGCTGAAGACACTGGGGGACATCCGGACCCGGGCCCGTGCGCTGGCGCTCAAGCTGGGACTGCTCACCGCCGTACTGGCGCTCGGCTTTCTGAGCTGGACCCAGATCTCGCGCGGTGACGGGACCAGCCTGGTCGCGATGATCATCGCGGTGGTGGCGCTGGTCGCCGCGATCGGGGCGAATCAGGCCGGGCGGGAGGGCTGGTCGTTCGCCTTCTCCGGAGTGACGATCGTGGCCGCGGTTGGCATGCTCTTCCTGACCCTGTTCCCGAACGTCATGCCGTCCTCGCTCAACGAAGCCTGGAACCTGACGGTCACCAATGCCTCGTCCACCCCGTACACACTCAAGATCATGACCTGGCTGGCTCTGATCGCGACCCCGCTGGTCATGCTCTACCAGGGCTGGACGTACTGGGTGTTCCGCAAGCGGATCGGTACGCAGCACATCGCCGATGCTCACTAGTGGGGGATGTTTCACGTGAAACCGATCGACCCGCGTCTGCTCCGGTACGCCCGGGCCACCCGTGGCTTCCTTCTCGCCGTGGTGCTTCTCGGACTTGTCGGGGCGGCGCTGGTCGTCGCCCAGGCGATGCTGATCGCCGAGGTGGTGGTGGGCGCCTTCCAGAAGGGGTTCTCCGCCTCCGATCTGGTGACGCCGCTGATCCTGCTGGCGGCCGTCGCGACCGGACGGGCGGCGGTCTCCTGGCTGACCGAACTCGCCGCCCACCGCGCCAGCGCCGCCGTCAAGTCCGAACTGCGGAGCCGACTGCTGGCCCGTGCCGCCGAACTCGGCCCCGGCTGGCTCAGCGGTCAGCGCACCGGGTCGCTCGTGGCCCTCGCCACCCGGGGCATCGACGCCCTGGACGACTACTTCTCGCGCTATCTGCCGCAGTTGGGCCTCGCGGTCGTCGTACCGGTGGCGGTGCTGGCGCGGATCGTCACCGAGGACTGGGTCTCCGCCGCGATCATCGTGGTGACCCTGCCGCTGATCCCGCTCTTTATGATCCTCATCGGCTGGTACACCCAGACCCGGATGGAACGCCAGTGGGGGCTGCTGTCCCGGCTCTCGGGTCACTTCCTGGATGTGGTCGCAGGGCTGCCCACCCTCAAGGTCTTCGGACGGGCCAAGGCGCAGGCCGAGTCGATCCGGTCGATCACCTCGGAGTACCGGCGGGCCACCATGCGCACGCTGCGGATCGCCTTTGTCTCGTCCTTCGCGCTGGAACTGCTCTCCACCCTCTCCGTGGCACTGGTGGCCGTCACCATCGGGATGCGGCTGGTCCATGGGGACATGGATCTCTACACCGGTCTGGTCGTCCTGATTCTGGCCCCCGAGGCATATCTGCCGATCCGGATGGTGGGGACGCAGTATCACGCGGCGGCCGAGGGGCTCTCGGCCGCCGAGGAGATCTTCGCGGTACTGGAGACCGAACCGTCCGGGGGCGGTGCGGGCGTCCTGGCGGAAGGGGTGCCCGGGGGTGGTGCCGGTGCCGGTGCCGGTGCTTCGGGGGCAGGGGTGCCCGGGGGTGGAAGCGGCGGCGGTACGCGGGCTGTGCCTGCCGCGCCGCGTCTGGAACTCGACGCGGTGACCGTACGCCACGCCGGTCGCGCCGAGCCTTCCCTCGACACGGCCTCGCTGGTGGTGGAACCGGGGGAGACCGTCGCCCTCGTCGGGCCGAGCGGTATCGGCAAGTCCACGCTGCTCGATGTACTCCTCGGCTTTGTGTCACCCGCCGATGGCCGGGTCCGGATCGATGACACCGACCTCAAGGACCTCGACCTCGACCACTGGCGCGAACAGATCGCCTGGGTGCCCCAGCGGCCGTATCTGTTCGCCGGGACGGTCGCCGAGAACGTACGGCTGGCACGGCCGGACGCGGACGACGAGGCCGTACGGGACGCGCTGCGGGAAGCCGGGGCGTACGACTTCGTTCGGGCCCTCCCCCGGGGCGCGGACACGGTCATCGGCGAGGACGGGGCGGGGCTCTCCGCTGGGCAGGGGCAACGGCTCGCGCTGGCACGGGCGTTTCTGGCGGACCGGCCGGTGCTGCTGCTCGATGAGCCGACGGCCGCGCTGGACGGCGAGACCGAGGCCGGGATCGTCGAGGCCGTCCGGCGGCTGACGGCGGGCCGGACCGTGCTGCTGGTCGTCCACCGGCCGGCGCTGCTGGCGGTGGCGGACCGGGTGGTCGCACTCTCCCGGCGCCCGGCCGCGGACCCGGAGCCCGTTCGGACACACGCGCCCGTGACCGGTCCGGCCGGTGGCCCGGCTCCCCCACCCGCGGAGGACGGCTACCGGCTCACCGAGACCTCCGCCGCCGACGGGTCCCCGGTACTCACCCGGGTCCGGCAGGCCGCCGGGGAACAGCGGGCGCGGTTCTGGCTCGGACTGCTGCTGGGCAGCCTCGCACTGGGATCGGCCGTCGGGCTCATGGCCGTCTCCGGCTGGCTCATCTCCCGCGCGTCCGAACAGCCGCCCGTCCTCTATCTGATGATGGCCGTGACGGCGACCCGCGCCTTCGGTATCGGCAGGGCGGTCTTCCGGTACGCCGAACGGCTCGTCTCCCACGACGCGGTGCTGCGGATGCTCGCCGAACTGCGCGTCGCGGTCTACCTGCGCCTGGAGCGGATCGCCCCGGCCGGACTGCGGCAGCGCAGGCGCGGCGATCTGCTCTCCCGGCTCGTCGCGGACGTCGACGCCCTCCAGGACTACTGGCTGCGCTGGCTGCTGCCCGCCGGCTCCGCCGCCGTCGTCTGCGCCGGGGCCGTCGGGTTCACCGCCTGGCTGGTGCCCGAGGCCGGAGCAGT
Source organism: Streptomyces sp. NPDC055078 (assembly GCF_053607985.1). Lineage (NCBI taxonomy): Bacteria > Bacillati > Actinomycetota > Actinomycetes > Kitasatosporales > Streptomycetaceae > Streptomyces > Streptomyces sp. NPDC055078. Next base: position 15,298 of record NZ_JBSGUP010000047.1, on the reverse strand, counting down.
GCTCGCCGTGGGGCTGCTCGTCGCCGGGGCGGCCGTCCCGCTGCTCAGCGGAAGGGTCGCACGGCGGGCCGAGCGACAGCTCGCCCCGGCCCGGGGAGCCCTGGCCACCCGGCTCGTCGACCTGCTGCACGGCATGGCCGAACTGACCGTCGCCGGAGCGCTGAAGGAGCGCCTCCGAGGGGTCGGGGAGGCCGACCGGCAGCTCACCCGGATCGCCTCGCGCGGCGCCGCCGCCACCGCGCTCGGCAGCGGCCTCTCCACCCTCGCCTGCGGGCTGACCGTCGTGTTCGCCGCGCTCGCCGGGGTGGGGGCCGTACGGGACGGGCGCCTCGACGGGGTGTCCCTCGCGGTCGTGGTGCTCACCTCGCTCGCGGCCTTCGAGGCGGTCACCGGGCTGCCGCTCGCCGTCCAGTGCCGGCAGCGCGTCAAGCGGAGCGCCGAGCGGGTGTACGAGGTGCTCGACGCGCCCGTCCCCGTACGCGAGCCGGAGCGGCCGGCGGCCACGCCCGCGACGGCGTTCCCCCTGGAGGTGCGGGCGCTGCGGGCGCGCTATGCCGGACAGGGCGCGGACGCGCTCGACGGACTCGATCTCACACTCACGGCGGGCAAGCGCATCGCCGTCGTCGGGGCGTCGGGCTCCGGCAAGACCACCCTCGCGCAGGTGCTGCTGTGCTTCCTGGACGCCCGGGCGGGGACGTACACGATCGGCGGAGTGGCCGCGGACGGCCTCGACGGGGACGCGGTCCGCCGGTTCGTCGGGCTGTGCGCGCAGGACGCGCACCTCTTCGACAGTTCCCTGCGGGAGAACCTGCTGCTCGCGCGCGTCGACGCGACAGAGGACGAACTGCGGCGGGCGCTGGCCGACGCCCGGCTGCTGGAGTGGGTCGACGCCCTGCCCGAGGGGCTGGACACCCTGGTGGGCGAGCACGGCGCGCAGCTCTCCGGCGGCCAGCGGCAGCGCCTCGCCCTGGCCCGCGCGCTGCTGGCCGACTTCCCCGTACTCGTCCTGGACGAGCCCGCGGAGCACCTCGACCTGGCGACGGCCGACGCGCTGACGGCGGATCTGCTGGCGGCGACCGAGAGCCGGACGGCACAGGGAACGGCGACCGTGCTGATCACCCATCGGCTGCAGGGGCTCGACGCGGTCGACGAGGTCGTCGTACTGGAGGAGGGACGGGCCGTGCAGCGGGGCCCGTACGCGGAGCTGATCGTCACCGAGGGGCCGCTGCGGCGGACCCTGGAACGCGAGCGGGCCGCCGATCTGCTCGGGGCACGGCTCACACCGGCCGGCGGGTGAGCCGGGGGCGGGTATCGGGTACGGGGGTTCGGCGGGTCGGTCGGGACAGGGCTCGGCTGGATGCCGGGAGGTTCGGTGGGCCGGGTCGGGACAGGGCTCGGCCTGTGGGCCAGGGGGCGCCGGGGGGGGGGCGTGGCGTCGGCGTTCCGGGGGCCGACTGTCCTGCGCCCGAGCGCTGCCCGGCAGCGCCCCGGCGCCGTCGACAGCCGACTTTCCCCGTTAAATGGGAATTACTAGGCTCAAGGGCATGACAGTGCCCGAACCGAAGGAATCGCCGGAATCACCGGATTCATCCGGACCCATCGGTTCATCCGGTGGCACGGGCCCGTTCCCGCCGCTCGCCTCCGTTGATCACGATCCGGCGGAACCCCGCCCGGCCGAGCGGGGGCGGGACGAACCCGGCCGGGAGCAGGGGCGGGCGGAGGGCGGCGAGGCGGACCCGCACCGGGGCGAGGGCCACGTCCCGGATGGACGTCGGGCCGAGCAGGGCCCGGCGGAATCCGGCCCGGCGGAACCTCGCCCGGCGGAATCCGGTCCGGCCGAGCGGGGCCCGGCCGAGGGCGGCGGGGTCAAGGGCGGCGCGGTCGGCCCGTACCAGGCCGAGGACAGCGCCCCGGACCCGCACGCCGTGAAGGATCCGCTCGAAGCCGCGACGCAGGCGACCCGCAGCCTCCAGGGGCTGTCCACCGAACTCACCGCCCGGGTCCCGCAGCTCCTGGAGGCGATGCGTTCCGTAGGCACCGGGCTGGAACTGCACTCCACACTCGACCGGATCTGCGAGACGGCCGCCGAACTCGCCGACGCCCGCTATGCCGCCATCGGCGTCGTCGACGAGGAGGGCAGGGGCCTCTCGGACTTCGTGACGTACGGCGTCGGCGAGGATGTGGCCCAGCGGATCGGCCGCCGGCCCGACGGCCAGCGCGGGCTCCTCGGCGCGCTCATCCACGACCCCGCCCCCGTCAGACTCGCCGATCTGACCTCGGACCCGCGCTTCGCCGGATTTCCCCCGGGTCACCCGCCGATGCGGACCTTCCTCGGCGTCCCGATCCGGGTCCAGGGGGAGATCTTCGGCAATCTCTATCTGGCCGAGAAGAACGGCGGCGGCGAGTTCAACGACTACGACCTCCATATGGTCCGCGTCCTCGCCACCGAAGCCGGGATCGCCATCGGCAACGCCCGGCTCTACGAGGCCGCCCGTCAGCGCGAGCGCTGGATCGACGGCTCCGTCGCCGTGACCACCGCCCTGCTCTCCGGCGGCGATGCGGAGGACGCCCTGGCCGTCGTCGCCGAGCAGGCCCGCAGGCTCGCCGACTCCGCCGCCGGGATCGTGATGCTGCCCGCCAAGGAAGGCGGGCTTGAGATCGTCGCGGTCGCCGCCGACCACCCCGTGAACTCCCTGGGGCGGGTCATCTCCCCGGAGAGCCCGGTGGTCGCCAGGCTGCTGGCCGGTGAGGCGGTGTTCGTCGCGGACGCGGCGACCGACCCGCGCGTGATCACCAAACTGGCCGGGCGCTACGGGCCGAGCATGATGCTGCCGCTGCAGAGCGGCGGGCGGGTGCTCGGCGCACTCGCCACCCCCCGGACGCGCGGTGCACGGCAGTTCAGCGAGGCGGAACGGACCCTGGCCACCCAGTTCGCCTCCCAGGCCGCGCTCGCGTTGATCATGGCGGAGGCCCAGCGCGACCGGGAGCGGCTCGCGGTGTACGAGGACCGCGACCGGATCGCCCGCGATCTGCACGACCTGGTCATCCAGCGGCTGTTCGCGACCGGGATGATGCTGGAGGGTGCCCAGCGCCGATCGATGGTGCCCGCAGTCCAGGACGGTGTGGGCAAGGCGGTCGACGAACTGGACGTGACCATCCAGGAGATCCGTACCGCCATCTTCGCCCTTCAGCAGGGCCCGGCCGAGGCTCCCTCCGGGCTGCGCACCCGGGTGCTGCGCGAGATCAATATGGCCGCCGTGCCGCTGGGCTTCAAACCGGGGCACCGCTTCCTCGGCGCGGTCGACACCGTCGTCAGCGAACTCACCGGCAAGAATCTGATCGCGGCGCTGCGGGAGGCGCTGTCCAACGCGTTCCGGCACGCCGAGGCGTCCCGTATCGATGTGGTCGTCGACGCCACCGTGAAACTCCCCGACGGCGCCGATGGCGTACGGCTCACCGTCGCGGACGACGGGGTCGGCATCCCGGACGGCGGCCGGCGCAGCGGGCTGCGCAACCTCGCGCGGCGGGCGGAGTCGCTCGGTGGATCGAGCGTCTGCGGTCCGGGGATCGGGGAGGGCGGCCGGGGGACGACGGTGCGCTGGGAGGCACCGCTGTAGGTTCCGCGCTGCCGCCAGGTCGTGCCGACCCGGGGGCCCTGGCGGTCGTGCCGGGACCTCGCCGGGTCGTGCCCCGGGCCCCGCCGGGTCCGCCCCAGGTCCGGTCGGCCTCCGCGCAGGTCGGATGGTGGGCCAGGTGGCCGTACGACACCCGGGGGGTACCGGGATTCGCGGCCCCGGCGAGTGACGATTCGTACATGCGCCTGAGACACCGCGACCGGCCGTTGCTCGCCACGGTGGCGCTGTGTGTGCTGCTGTCGGCCGCCCCGGCCGCCCCGTCAGTGGCCCTGGCGTCCGAACGGCTGCCCCCACCCCCGCCCGGCGCGGTCGCCGACCCGGTCGCCGGCCCGTCCCACAGCCCGTCCCACAGCCCGTCCCACGGCCCTTCCCACGGTCCGGATATGAGCACCGACGCCGCGGTGATGCGGCTGTACGAGGAGGTGGCGGCAGCCACCGCCGCGTATGAACGGGGACGGCGCGCGGCCGAGGCGCGGCGCGTCACCGCGGGCAGGCTGCAGGGGCTGCTCGACCGCAGGCGGCGGGAGCTGGCCGCGATGCACGATGCCATGGGCGCCGTCGCCCGCGCCCAGTACCGTACGGGCGGCCGGCTCGCGTTCACCGCCCGGCTGCTGCTCGCCAGGGACCCCGACGAACTGCTGCGCGGACGGCGGTACGCCCGGCAGGCGGAGGCGGCCGTGAGCCGGCTGATCGGCAGCGTCCACCGGGCGGAACAACGGCTCTCCTCCGCCCAGCGGCGTGCCCGCGCCGCCTGGCACGACCTCGATACGCGCAACGCGCGGCTGGCGGCGGTGAAGCGGAGAATCGAGACCAGGCTGGAGAGCGCGCAGTGGACGCTCCAGGGGGAGGCGGATCGCAGGGTCGCGGCGGGCAAGTGCGCCGGTGCCGTACGGCTCGACCGGCGCGACGGCGTTCCGCCGATGAGCGCCTGGGTGACGCCCGTGGAGATGTTCGAGCTGTCCGCCGGGTTCGCCAGCGCCGGTGAGCGCTGGGCCCGCCGCCACACCGGACAGGACTTCGCGGTCGGTATCGGTGCGCCGGTGCGGTCGGTCGGTGCGGGCCGGGTGCGGTCCGTGTCCTGTGGTGGCGCCTTCGGCATCGAGATCGTCGTGGCGCATCCCGGCGGGTACTACACGCAGTACGCGCACCTCGCGTCGATCTCCGTCGACCAGGGCGAGAAGGTACGCGCCGGGCAGGTGATCGGGCTGGCCGGCACGACGGGGAACTCGACGGGTCCCCATCTGCACTTCGAGGTGCGGCTCACCCCCTATCTGGGGTCGGGGGTGGACCCGGCGGAGTGGCTGCGCGAGCGGGGCGTACGACTGGAGCCGACCGCCGCGCCTGGTCCTGGTCCTGGTCCTGGTCCTGGTCCCGACCCTGATCCGGACCGGGCGTCGGCGCCCGCGTCTCCGGGGCGGGGTGGGGGGTGAGGTTCGCCGCGCCGACGCCCCGGTGCGGCTGGTGGCCGCCGTCCACCAGGTCGGGCCGGATCGGGGGCTCCGGCCCCACGTCAGGACTTCGGGGGCTGGACGGGCCTATCGTTCCAGGTCCCGCAGGATCCGCTCGATGACGACCGCGACACCGTCCTCGTTGTTGGCGACGGTCCGCCCCGAGGCCGCGGCGATCACATCCGGGTGGGCGTTGCCCATCGCGTAGGAGGTGCCCGCCCAGGTCAGCATCTCCACGTCGTTCGGCATGTCCCCGAAGGCGACGACCTGATCGGCGGAGATGCCCCGCTCGGCGCAGCAGAGCGCAAGGGTGCTGGCCTTGCTCACCCCGAGGCCGCTGATCTCCAGCAGTGCCGACGAGCTGGACCGGGTGAAGGACGCGAGGGTGCCGACGGTCGTACGGGCCAGGGTGAGGAACGCGTCCGGCTCCAGCTCCTGGTGGTGGGCGAGCAGTTTGACCACCGGGGCACCGATTCCCGGCTCCTCCTCGCGCAGCAGCTTCTCGGCGATCGCGACGATGGTTCCGGCGTCGAACCACAGCGGCGGATAGGCCGGTTCGTGGTGGAAGCCCGAGGTCGTCTCGACGGCGAAGGAGGTCCCGGGGGCGGCGGTGCGCAGGGCGTTCACGACATCGAGGGCCGTGGTCCGCTCCAGGGCGTTGACCTTCAGCAGCCTTCCGCCGTCGCGGAGATCCACCACGGCGGCGCCGTTGGCGCAGATCGCCAGGCCGTGACCGTGGACATGATCGCTGACGACGTCCATCCAGCGGGGCGGGCGGCCTGTGACGAAGAAGACCTCGACACCGGCCTCCTCGGCGGCGGCGAGGGCGGCGACGGTGCGTTCCGATACGGATTTGTCGTCCCGCAGCAGAGTGCCGTCCAGGTCGGTGGCGATCAGCCGGGGGGCTGCGGGCAGCGCGCGGGGATCGATAGCTGAGGTCACCTGTTCATTCTCCCGTATGACTCGCACGGGCGTGCGGAAGGTCGCACATCTGAGTGCCCGGACCGATGGCCGGGGGAGCGCGGGGGGCGGGCGTTCGTGCCGTGGGGGCGTGGAGCGGGCGCGGCGACCGCACCACGGACCCGGCCACCCGCGCGCGGGCGGGTCGTCGAGCCGCACCGGGCGCAGCGCCGGGAGGAGACCCGGACACCCGCGCGCGGGCGGCCCCGGGGGACGGCCCCCTGGGGTACGGGAGGCCGGTGACCGTACGATGTGCGATATATGGTGATCCGGGGCGATATGGCTGCCTGGCAGTGACGGGCGGGTGTGGCCCCGGAGGCTCCCGCAATCGGGCCCGGGAGGCTCCGGCAAGCGGTGTGCGGGGGCGGCGCGGCCCCACGTACGCTCGACGGCATGCGTCTGAGCACTGTGATCCTCCCTGTCCGCCCCTGGCACAGCGGTGGCCGTGACGAGTGGCAGCGTGCCGAACAGCTCGGCTTCCACACCGCGTACACCTATGACCATCTGTCGTGGCGTACCTTCCGCGACGGCCCCTGGTACGGCGCCGTCCCGACGCTGACCGCCGCCGCCGGAGTCACGGAGCGGATACGTCTGGGCACCTTGGTCACCTCGCCGAACTTCCGCCACCCGGTCACCCTCGCCAAGGAGCTGATCTCCCTCGATGACATCTCGGGCGGGCGGGTCACGCTCGGTATCGGCGCGGGCGGTATGGGCTTCGACGCGACCGCGCTGGGGCAGAAGGCATGGACGCCGAGGGAACGGGCCGATCGGTTCGATGAGTTCCTGCCGCTGCTGGACCGGCTGCTGACCGAGGATTCCGTGACCTCCGACGGGAGCTTCTACTCGGCGGTGGAGGCCCGCAACATCCCGGGCTGTGTGCAGCGGCCCCGGCTGCCGTTCGCGGTCGCCGCGACCGGGCCGCGCGGTATGAGGCTCGCGGCGCGGTACGGCCGGGCCTGGGTGACGACGGGCGACCCGAAGATCTTTGAGACGGGCACCCCGGAGGAGTCGCGTGCGGCGCTGCGGGGGCAGATCGCCAGGCTCGGCGAGGCGTGCGCGGACGTCGGCCGTGAGGCCGATGAGATGGAGAAGGTCCTGCTCACGGGCTTCACACCGGACCGGGACGCTCCGATGGCCTCGCTGGACGCCTTTGTGGATTTCGCGGGCAGGCACTTCGCGCTGGGCTTCACGGAGATCGCGATCCACGCCCCGATTCCGGACTCGGACTTCGCGGCGGATCAGCGGGTCTTCGAGCAGATCGCCACGGAGGGCCTCACCCAGCTCGCCCGCTGAGCCAATCCCGGCCCCCTCCCGGCCCCGCCCCCCGCCCTCCTCCCGCCGCTTCCGGCCGGTACGCCTTCGCCCCGTCCGGTTCGTCCTGCCCGGGTTCGTCCTGCCCAGCTGTTCCGCCCACCGCGTCCGCCCGTAACCGGCCGATCAGGTCGACCCGCGTTCGGCTCGACCTGGTTCGGCTCGACCCGCGCTCGGAGTGGCCCGCGCTCGGAGTGGCCCGCGCTCGGAGTGGCCCGGCGATATGGCTCCGCTTCTGCTCGACCCGATCCGCCCTCGAAGAAAATTCCGCTCCATAGGTTTGATCCACAGCCAAGTATAGTTATCCACAGGGGAATTGAGGATTCTGTGGACAACTCCCGGCCTTATCCACCCTCTTGATCAACTTCCCTGGGTTTCCCGTCCCTTGCGGCCAGCGCGTCCAAGGTCCGCGCCCGTACTTCCCGTTCGGCCGCCGCCGCGATGAAGGCCGCGGTGTTCCGGGGGCCAACCAGGGCCCGAACCGCACGGATTGTCTCGGGGGGCAGGGCTATGGAACGGGGCTCGGGGCCTGCCGGAGGGGGGCCGTCCGCTGTCAGATGGCGATGGAGGTGGCGGGTGGCGAAGGTCCGCATGGCTCGCGCCAGTTCGGCGTCCACCGTCTGCTGGGCGAGTGGGCGCAGCCGTCGCACCAGCGCCGCCGCTTCGGCCGCGTCCGCGTCGGTCGGCGGGCGATGGCCGAGATAGCGGGCGAATACGTGCTCGGTCGTGAACTCCAGGAAACGGGCGGCGATGTGCTCCACCTGGCCGCGAAGCTCCCTGAGATGTCCGGAGATTGCGGGCAGGGGAACTCCGGCCGCGTGCAACTCCACGGCCACGGAAAGCTCTTGGGGGCTGGGTACCAGGAACTCGTCGTCCCGGTCCGCGATGGGCTCCAGCACCCCCAGCTCCACCGCCTCCGCGATCACCGCGACCACCGCGTCGTCCGGCGTACCGCCGAATCTCGCGTTCAGCTCTGCCCGGGTGATCCGCGCGGCCTCCTCGTCCGTCCACGGCCCCTGCACCTCGGCGACCAGACCGAGCACCCCGCCCAGTCCCCTCCCGGCGTCCCACGCCTCCAGCAACTCCTTGATCGAGGCGAGGGTGTAGCCCCGGTCGAGGAGATCGGCGATCTGTCGCAGCCGGGCGAGATGGGTGGGGCCGTACACATTGGACCGGCCGCGCCGCTCCGGCTTCGGCAGCAGCCCGCGGTCCTGATAGGCGCGGATCGTACGGACCGTGGCACCGCTGAGGTGGGCGAGATCCTCGATCCGGTACTCGGCGGCCGACAGCTCGGCTCCGCCGCCGGCCCCGGTGCTGGTCCCGCCGCTGGACCTGCCGCCGGTCCCGGTGCTGGTCCCGGTGCCAGGCTCGGTGGCGGCGTCGGTGCCGATGGACCCGCGGCCGGCCCCGGTGCGGCCGGGGCCCGATGTCCCCCGCGCACCCCCGGACCCCTGGCGCCCTTGTACGCCCGGCGCTTCCGCGGCGCTCACAGCGGGGGGTCCACTCTGGCGATCGCCCGCAGTGCCCTGGGGCTGAAGCGGGACAGCAACAGCGCGCCCCGGGCTTCCGGAGTCACCGGCACCACCGCCTGGTTGCGCACGACCGCGCGCAGGATCGCGTCGGCGACCTTCTCCGGCGGGTAGTCGCGCAGTCTGTACAGCAGGGCGGACTTCCGCTGCCGGCGCTTCTCCTCGTCCGCGTCGACGCCGATGAACCGCGCGGTGGACGTGATGTTCGTCTGCACGATCCCCGGGCAGACCGCCGACACCCCGATGCCCTGGCTCGCCAGCTCGGCCCGCAGACACGCGCTGAGCATCAGCACCGCGGCCTTGGATGTGCTGTACGCGGGCAGGGTCTTCGACGGCAGATAGGCGGATGCGGAGGCGGTGTTGACGATATGGCCGCCCTGACCGCGCTCGGCCATCTGCGCGCCGAAGAGCCGACAGCCGTGGATGACGCCCCACAGATTGACGTCGAGAACCCGCTTCCACTCCTCGGTGCCGGTCCGCAGGAAGGGCCCGGCGAGCCCGATGCCCGCATTGTTGACCAGGACGTCCACCACGCCGTGTTCCGTGGCCACCTCTTCGGCGAGCTTCTCCATCGCGTCCCCGTCGCTGACATCCACCCGTACCCCCCAGGCCGCCGGAGCGCCGGTCCCCCGGGACAGCTCCGCGACCCTGGCCGCGCCCCCGGCGTCCCGGTCCACGGCCACGATCCGCGCTCCCGCCCTGGCGAACGCGAGCGCCGTGGCCCGCCCGATACCGCTGGCCGCGCCCGTCACCAGGACGAGCTGTCCGCCGAACCGCTCGGCATACGGTCCGGTCGCCACGGATCTCCCCGCTCCCGGACCGGCTGCCCTGCCGGCCCCGCCTGTCCTGCCCCTGCTGCCTGATCTGGCCGTCCTGTCCGTCTCAGCCGTCCCGTCCATACCAACCGTCTCTACGGGGGTGTCCTCAAGGACGGCGGCGAAGTCGCCGATCCAGGCCGCCAGCTGGTCCGGCCGGGTGCGCGGCGCCCAGTGTCCGACGGGCAGCGAGCGCCGGGTCAGCCGTGGTGCCCAGGTGCCCAGCTCGTCGTAGAGCCGCTCGGAGAGGAAGGCGTCGCCGGTCGGGGTGATCAGCTGTACGGGCACCAGGGCATAGGCGTCGGAGCGGGGGCGGCGCAGCCGGGCGCGGACATTGTCGCGGTAGAGCCAGGCGCCGTGGGCCGCGTCCCGGGGGAGCGACGGCGTCGGGTAGTCATCGCCGGGAACCTTCTCCATCCACTGGAGGATCCTCGGCCACTGCCTGCCCAGCGGGCCGCGCCAGGCCAGCTCCGGAAGCACCGGCGTATGCAGCAGACCGATGTACCAGGACTTGGCGCCCTGGCCGATGAGCTGGCCGACGCGCCGGGGGGTCGGCCGGCTCGTCCGCTTTCTGATCCACTGCCCGAAGTGGTCGAGGGACGGCCCGGAGATCGAGGTGAAGGAGGCGATACGGCCCTCGGCGCGGCGGACGGTGACGAACTCCCAGGACTGCACCGACCCCCAGTCATGGCCCACCAGATGCACCGGCCGGTCCGGGCTCACCGCGTCCGCGACCGCCAGGAAGTCGTCCGTCAGCTTCTCCAGGGTGAAGCCGCCCCGCAGCGGATTCGGGGCGGTCGAGCGCCCATGGCCCCGTACGTCGTACAGCACCACATGGAACCGGGCGGCCAGCCGTCCGGCGACTCCCGACCAGACCTCCTTGCTGTCCGGATAGCCGTGCACCAGCAGCACGGTCGGCTGCGCGGGGTCGCCCAACTCGGCGACACACAGCTCGATTCCGCCCGTACGGACCCAGCGCTCTCGCGCACCCTTGAGACTCACGCCGACTCCTCACCTGGCCAGCAATGTGACACGTGATGAATGTGACACTGATGAATGTGACAATGCCCGGCGGCTGCGTCAAGTGGGTGCGCCAGCCTGTGGATAACGACCGGGAGAGCGGTACTTCCGGCGGACTGTGCCCCCAGCTCGCTGTCCTCTTTCGTAGGGACCCCCTACGGGTCCGTACCTCTGGAGTCGGACACGGATCCAGCCGCCAGGTCTGACGTCGGTTGTGTCGTACGCCACTACCTTCGAGGTGTGACTGTGATCGCGACCGAAAGCCTGAGCAAGCGGTTCCCCAGGGTGACCGCTCTTGACCGGCTCTCGTTGGACATCGGACCCGGTGTGACCGGCCTGGTGGGCGCCAACGGAGCCGGCAAGTCCACGTTGATCAAGATCCTGCTGGGTCTGTCCCCCGCTACGGAAGGCCGGGCCGCGGTGCTCGGTCTCGATGTCTCCACCAGCGGTGGCGCCATCCGGGAGCGGGTGGGCTATATGCCCGAGCACGACTGTCTGCCGCCCGATGTCTCGGCCACCGAGTTCGTCGTCCATATGGCGCGGATGTCGGGGCTGCCGCCCGCCGCCGCCCGGGAGCGCACCGCGGACACCTTGCGGCATGTCGGCCTCTATGAGGAGCGATATCGACCGATAGGCGGCTACTCGACCGGTATGAAGCAGCGAGTGAAGCTCGCGCAGGCCCTGGTCCACGACCCCCAGCTTGTCCTCCTGGACGAGCCGACCAATGGCCTCGACCCGGTCGGCCGCGACGAGATGCTCTCGCTGATCCGGCGCATCCACACCGACTTCGGCATCTCGGTCCTGGTGACCTCGCACCTCCTCGGTGAGCTGGAGCGCACCTGTGACCATGTCGTCGTGATCGACGGCGGTTCGCTGCTGCGCTCCAGCTCCACCAGCGACTTCACCCAGATGACCACGACGCTCGCGGTCGAGGTCACCGACACCGACGAACACCCCGACGGCACCGGCGTACTGCGGAAGCAGCTCGCGGCGGCCGGACTCACCATCCACGCGGGTGTGGAGGACGGACTGCCCGGAGCGGGTCACATCCTGCTCGTCGAGGCGTCCGGCGAGGAGACGTACGACGTCGTACGCGACACCGTCGCCGCACTCGGCATCGGCCTGGTCCGGATGGAACAGCGCCGCCACCACATCGCCGAGGTCTTCCGCCAGGAGGCGGACCGGACCGAGGGCCGGCCGGATGCGGCGGAGGGGACGGCAGGACCGATGGCCGGGCACGCCGCAGGCCAGCCCTCAGGGAACGCCCCGGGCCAGCCCTCACGGCAGGCAGCGGGACACGCGGCGGACCAGGGCGGCACCCCGGGCGCCGGTCAGGCGACGGAGGTGCAGTCCCGATGAACACACAGCGCACGCAGAGTACCCAGAGCGCGCGGAGTACCCAGCGCCCCCAGAGCACGCAGGGCGCGCAGCCCTCCGGGGCCGCCCCCGAGACCACCCGTATCCACAACATCGGATACCGGAACTACGACGGCGAGCGGCTCGGCCGCGCCTACGCCCGCCGTTCGCTCTTCGTCCAGTCCCTGCGCGGCGCCTTCGGTCTGGGCCGGTCGGCCAAGTCCAAGGTGCTGCCGATGATCCTCTTCGGGGTGATGTGCGTACCGGCGGCGATCATCGTCGCGGTCGCCGTCGCCACCAAGGCCGACAAGCTCCCCCTGGAGTACACGAACTACGCGATCGTCACCCAGGTGATCATCGGACTCTTCCTGGCCTCGCAGGCGCCGAACTCCGTCTCCCGCGATCTGCGGTTCAAGTCGGTGCCCCTCTACTTCTCGCGTCCGATCGAGCGGATCGACTACGTGCTCGCCAAGTACGGCGCGATGGCGTCGGCGCTCTTCATCATCACCGCCGCGCCGCTGCTGATCCTCTACATCGGCGCGCTGCTCGCGAAGATGGGCGTGGCCGACCAGACGGAAGGGCTGGCCCAGGGCATGGCATCCATCGCGCTGCTGTCCGTCCTCTATGGCGGAATCGGCCTGGTGCTGGCCGCGTTCACCCCGCGCCGCGGCTTCGGCGTCGCCGCCGTGATCGCGTCGCTGACCATCTCCTACGGCGCAGTCTCCACCGTCCAGGCGATCGCGGCGGAGACCGATGCGACCGGCGCGGTCCAGTGGTTCGGCCTGTTCTCGCCCGCCACGCTCATCGACGGAGTGCAGACCGCGTTCCTCGGAGGCACCTCCAACTTCCCGAGCGAGGCAGGGCCCGGCGCCGGTGTCGGAGTGATCTATCTGCTTGTCGTTCTCGCACTGATCGCCGGTTCGTACGGCGTCCTGATGCGCCGCTACCGAAAGGTCGGGCTGTGACCACCATCAGCATCGAGCACACCTCGCGGTGGTTCGGAAACGTCGTGGCCGTCAATGACGTCACGATGACCATCGCCCCGGGCGTCACCGGTCTGCTCGGCCCCAACGGCGCGGGCAAGTCCACGCTCATCAACATGATGGGTGGTTTCCTCGCCCCCTCGACGGGAAGCGTCACGCTCGACTCCAAGCCGATCTGGCGCAATGAGTCGGTCTACCGGCAGATCGGCGTCGTACCGGAGCGGGAAGCGATGTACGACTTCCTCACCGGTCGCGAATTCGTCGTCGCCAACGCGGAACTGCACGGCCTGGGCGGCAAGGAGGCGCAGCACGCGCTCGCCACCGTCGAGATGGAGTACGCGCAGGACCGCAAGATCTCGACGTACAGCAAGGGCATGCGGCAGCGCGTGAAGATGGCGTCCGCCCTCGTCCACGAGCCGTCCGTGCTGCTCCTCGACGAGCCCTTCAATGGGATGGACCCGCGCCAGCGGATGCAGCTCATGGATCTGCTGCGGCGGATGGGGGCCGCCGGCCGTACGGTGCTGTTCTCCTCGCACATCCTCGAAGAGGTCGAACAACTGGCCTCGCACATCGAGGTGATCGTGGCCGGACGCCATGCCGCGTCCGGCGACTTCCGCAAGATCCGCAGGCTGATGACGGACCGTCCCCACCGCTATCTCGTCCGCTCCAGCGACGACCGGGCGCTCGCCGCCGCCCTGATCGCCGACCCGTCCACGGCCGGTATCGAGGTCGACCTCACCGAGGGCGCGCTGCGGATCCAGGCCGTCGACTTCAGGCGGTTCACCGAGCTGCTGCCCCGGGTCGCCCGGGAGCACTCCATCCGCCTGCTCACGGTCTCGCCGTCCGACGAGTCCCTTGAGTCGGTCTTCTCGTACCTCGTAGCGGCCTGAAAGGAGCTGTGACGTCATGTACAACCCCACAGTCGCCCGGCTCACCTATCGGGCCGTGCTCGGCAGGCGCCGTGCCGCGATTCTGTTCGTCCTGCCCGCGCTGCTGCTGGTCATCGCGGTCGCGGTCCGCTCGTTCAACGGTGTGGACGACCAGATCGCCGCCGATGTGCTCGGCGGATTCGCCATCGCCTCGATGGTGCCGCTGATCGGTGTGATCGCGGGCACCGGGGCGATCGGGCCCGAGATCGACGACGGCTCGATCGTCTATCTGCTCGCCAAGCCGGTGAAACGGCCGACGATCATCTTCACCAAGCTGATCGTCGCGATCGCCGTGACCATGGTCTTCTCCGCGATCCCCACCCTGATCGCGGGCTTCATCCTCAACGGCAACGGTCAGCAGGTCGCCATCGCGTACACCGTCGCGGCCCTGGTCGCGTCGATCGCCTACAGCGCGCTGTTCCTGCTCATCGGCACGATCAGCCGGAACGCGGTCGTCATCGGGCTGATCTACGCGCTGATCTGGGAGTCCCTGTTCGGCAGCCTGGTGCCCGGCGCGCGCACACTGAGCGTGCAGCAGTGGGCCCTCTCGCTCGCCGAGGAGATCGGCGGGGAGGGCCTGATCGGCTCGGACGTCGGCCTGCCGCTGGCGGTGGTGCTGCTCGCGGCCGTCACGGCGGCGGCGACCTGGTACGCGGGGCAGAAGCTGCGGGTGCTGAAGCTCGCGGGCGAGGAGTGAGGTGTTGGCGCTTCGGTGTCGTGTGAGGTGTGGTGTGAGGTGTGACGCCTCGGCGTGGCGTGAGACGTAGCGCTCTGGCTCGGTGCGAGCGGCCCCCGTTCCTCCCCGGAGACTCTCCGGAGGGCGGGGGCCTCGTCGTGGCCCGTCCGGCGTGTGGGGCGCCCGACCGGGGCCCGGGGGAAATTCGGTGGCGTTGATTCGCCCTGACAGGGAGAGTGGTTGAGCCGGGCGTACGTCTGTACGGCCGGTGGCTCTACCGGGAGAGGAACGCGACGACGACCGCGTGTACGAGCGCGAGTCCGTCGAGTTCCCCGCAGGGCAGCGCCGGGCGGCAGGACGCGGAGTAGCCACCGATGGCTCCGCGAACCGCCTGCGAGTGGTTGCCCGGGGGCGGTCGCTTCGAGCGCGCGTCATGCGCGGACCGTCCCTTCCCGGAGAGCGGGGCCCTTGGGCGGGCGGCAGGACCGTGCACTGCGGGGTGCGGCTGCCGGTGTCTCCGGGTCCCCGTGTTCGGTGCACCTGCGGGTGGGTTGCTCGGCGTCTGGCTGGTGGGAAGGCACGGCCTTCGGCCGTGTCCTCAAGCGCCGGACGGGCTGGAGTGGCTTGGTCCCCAGT
>NZ_JBSGUP010000046.1:0-25677 GCF_053607985.1 Streptomyces sp. NPDC055078 | reverse complement strand
CAGCACGGGAAACCTGGCCCCGTCGGCGGGGGAATCCCAGCCCCTCCGGCGTTTGAGGAGCGGGGTGCGGGGCAGCGCCCCGCCGGACGGCCCGGGCTCGGGCAAGGGGCCGCGCGCCCCGGGGCGGAGGCCGCCACCGGAGCGCTCGGCTCCGAAGAGGGAGCGCGCTCCGGCGGCACAGCCGGCACAAGCGCGGCTCAGCGCCCCCCGCGCTGGCGGTGGCTCCCCCGCGCGGTGGACGCGTGCCGAGTCGACGGCGCCGGCGGAGTCGGCGTGAGATCGAGCTGCCGTACGAGCTGGTGGAAGCAGAGCAGCACGGTAACCGGCGGCAGCCCGGCCACGGTGATGCCGGCAGGGGTGGTCGGCGCCTCGATGATGCACAGCGCCATGGAGATCCCGGCGAAGAAGATGATCACGCACCAGGAGTGGGCGATACGGCGGCGGTAGGCACGGGCGCGCAGGATCGACAGGGTGGCCGCGATCCACGGCCCGTAGATCAGGAGTGGCCACAGCTCGGCGACATCGGGGGGCGTCACCCCGTCGGCGAGGCTGCGCAGCGCCGGGTAGGAGGCCAGCGCGCCCAGAATGCCCACCGCGGCCACGATCACCGCCGTCAGCACGACCGACACCAGACTGAGCAGCCGCCGCCAGGACCAGCCGCCCCTGCCGTCACGGCTGGCGGGCAGCAGGGTGGCCTTGCGGTGACTGGCGGGCGCGGTGTGCGGTGCGTTGGTGTGCGGCACCGGAGGGGGCGTGGCGAGGGACGCGGCGTGCGGGGTCTCCACGACGACGGTCGAGTGCTCGGTGGTGCTCAGCAGCTCGGCCAGCTCGGCGTCCAGGTCCGTGGCGTGCAGGTCCGTGGCGTGCAGGCCGGTGTCGTGCGTCACCGCCATGACGTCGCAGACGTCCGCCAGGCGCTCCCGGGCGGTGTGGCCGTCGTCATAGGGCCCGTCCGCCGGGCTGTTGTAGTACGGCCTGTCCCCCGGGCCGTCGTAGTAGGGCCCGGGGGACAGATCCACCGTCGGCTCATAGGTGGCCTGGCCGGGAATCCAGTACGGGTCATGCGGTTCGTACACGGCAACTCCGTGCGGATGAGGAAGCGGGTGCGGGGCGGTCCGGGTGGGTGGAGCCGCGCGGGTTCGGCCGCGGGCCGAGCCGCGCGGACTCAGGCGGGTTCCACCGCGCGGGGGTTCGACCACAGCGCGGTCAGGCGGTCCAGCTCCGTGAACAGCCGTGTGACGAGGTCGGCGGAGTCGGTGAGGGGGATGCGGGTGCCGTCGCGCTCCAGACAGGGGGAGGAGGAGCGGCGGTTGAGGAGCCAGGCGCCGAGAGGCGGGACCTGGGTGTCATGAGGCAGGAGAGTTACGGGCATACCAACGGAACGAATGCGCCGCATAGTCTAGATATCGGCCATTAGGTGCTATTGATTCCCTTTCATACTCAATAGGCTCATTACGCAAAACACCCTTATGCGCGGGCGCACACCCTCCGCGCCCCCTTCCCGGCGGACTTCTGAGCGGCAGGCCCCCGGCCCCATGGCTCAGTCGCCGGTCGTCCCCGGGAGGGGGAGCGGGAGCGCCCGGAGGGCCTCCAGGGCTCTGGCGAAGTCGCCGCGCCGGGTGAGGTGGCGGAGCCTGGCCGCGGCGGTCCGGTGGGCGGGCCCGGCTCCGTGCGATGCCGCCGCCGCTGTGAGGAACAGCGCCGTCATGTCCTGGTGCAGCACATGAGGAGAGTTCGACGCGAGGCCGTCCCCGGTGAGAACGCCCGAAGCGAAGGGCGCCAACGCGGCCGACTCCGGCGCGGCCCCCGCGAGCCAGGACAGCAACTCCGCACGGGCGGCCAGGACATCCGGCCCGACGCGGCTGTGGTCGGGCGACCCGGCCAGCCGGCGGCGTACGGCGACGGCCTCCGCCGAGAGCGCCCGCGCCTCCCGCGCCTCCCCCCGTTCCCACAGCCGGATCGACAGGGAGGACAGGGCGAGGGCGAACCGTGGCTCGTGGTGCGGAGTACGGGTCAGCTCCGACGCGCGGAACAGCGCCACCGACTCCCGCGCCGCACCCAGCGCCTCATCGGCTCGGCCGCACTCGGCCAGGGCGTCCGACAGCCCGATCAGCGTGCCCGCGAGCAGCGGGGGATGGATGTCGGGATGGGCGGCGGCCAGTTCGCGCCGCAGCCGTACGGCCTCCTCCAGGGCTTCCAGGGCCGCCAGGGCGTCACCGGCCTCCGGAGCCGTCTGGGTCTCCCCGGCGTCCTGGGCCTCCCGGGCCTGCCGGGCTTCCTGGGCCTCCCGGGCCTGCCGGGCTTCCTGGGTCTCCCGGGCCGTCTGGGTCTCCCCGGCGTCCCGCGCCTCCCTCGCCTCCTGGGCTTCCTGGGCTTCCTGGGCCTCCCGGGCCTCCCGGGCCGTCTCGGTCTCCCCGGTGTCCCGGGCCTCCCGCGCCTCCTGAGCTTCCCGGGCTTCCCGGACCTCCCGCGCCTCCTGGGCTTCCTGGGTCTCCCGGACCTCCCCGCCGTCCCGCGCCTCCGGGGCTGCCCCCGCCTCCCCGGCGCCCCGCGCCTCCCCGCCGCCCCCACTCCCCAGCCCCCCGCGCTCGGTCAGCAGCACGCCCACATTGTTGAGGGCGATCGCCAGATACGGCACGATCATCTCGGCGTCGACGGCCGCCCACTTCCGCAGCGACGCCACCGCCTCCCGCGCCGCGGCCAGCGACGCGTCCCACCGCTTCTCCCAGTACAGACACTGCCCCCACTGGACCAGCACCGCCCCGAGCCAGGGTCCATAGGTGTCGGGGTCGGCATCGGCCAGCCGCCGCTGGACGGCCGTCGCCTCCGCACCGGCCGCGAGGGCGTCCCCGTACCGCGCCAGCCGCCCGTACACCAGCGTCGCGGTCACCAGCGCGTTGACGAGTGCGCCCCACGACCGGTCCACGGGTGTCACTGCCTGCTCGCGCAGCAGACCGATCGCCTCCTCGATCACCCCCACCGCCTCGGGCGCCCGACCCGCCTCCGTGAGCCGGGCCGCGAGCGCGGTCAGCGAGACCGGCAGGCTCCGGCCGTACGCGCCGGGCCCGGCCGCCCGGGCGCGGCGGAGCAGCCGTACCGCCTCCGCCGCCGGGCGTACGGCGTCGTCCGACCGCCCCAGAACCGAGTGGAGCAGGCTCCGGCTGTCCAGGAGGGAGACATAGGACGGCTCGGTTCCGAGGACCCCGGAGGCCGGAAGGCGGCCGTGGATCTCCAGCGCCTCCTCGCAGGCGCTCAGCGCCTCCGCCCGGCGTCCGCGCGCCACCAGCCGGGACGTGTGGTCGGCCAGCACGGTGAAGAGGTCGGGTTCGAACAGTTCGCGGTCGGCCGAGGCCAGCCGCCGCCGTACGGACACGGTCTCGGCCGAGACGGCGAGCGCGTCACCCGGCCGCCGGACGGCCAGCAGCCGGGAGGCGAGCTGGTTGAGGGAGATCGCGAGATTGTGCTGGTACATCCGGGGACTGCCGGTGTCGGCCAGTCGCCGCCCGATGGCCACCGACTCCTCACTCGCCGCCAGCGCCTCCTCGTGGCGGCCCAGCTCCGCCAGCTGGGTGCCGAGCAGATCGAGGGTGATCGCGATCGACGCGTCCTGCTCGTCGGGCACCTGGGTGTGCAGCCCGCGCAGCCGCCCGACGGACTGCCGCAGATACTCCACCGCCTCCGCGTGGCGCCCGGCGTCCGAGAGGTGCCATCCGTACGACTGGAGGGACAGGGCCACCCCGGGCCCGAAGACACCGGGATTGACCTCGGCGAGCCGCCGGTAGACGCCCAGCGCCTCCCCGGTCGCGGCCAGCGCCTCGTCGTACCGGCGCACCGCGCCCAGCCGTTCGCCGTAGTCGCTCAGCGAACGCGCCAGATCGTGGTCGTACGCACCGGGGTACCGCTCCGCGAGCGCCCGCCGGATCCTGATAGCCTCGGCGGTGTACGGGAGGGACTCCTCGCTCTGCCCCAGCGCCCGCAGCCTGCGTCCGAGGATGTTCAGCGCGGACGCCAGATCGGCGTTCGGCGCGTCGCTGAGCATCCGGTAGTCGCCGATGACGCGTTCGGCGCTGTCCGGCGACCGCCGCCGCCCGCTGATCCGGGCGGCGAGCGCCCGCACCGGCCGCCGGGCCATGGCCACCCGCCGTCTGACCGTCACCGCCTCCCGGCTGGCTGCCAGGGCCTCCCGCCGTCGCCCCGCCTTGTCCAGCGCGTTGCCGAGGGAGTCGAGCGAGGCGGCCAGATCCGTTCCGTAGCGGCGCAGGGACTTCGCCGCCAACGAACGGTTCCGTACGACGAGTTCCTCGGCGACCGCCAGCGCCACCAGGTACTCCTCCGTCTCGCCCAGGACGTTGTAGAGCGTGAGCAGCGCGCCCGCGAGCGTCGGTTCATCGGCGCCGCGCCGGGCGACCGCCTCGCGGGCGAGCGCCACCGCGCGTTCCCCGGTGTCACGGGCCTGCGGGACCAGACCGGCGTGATTCAGCCGGTCGGCGAGCGTGTCGAGGATCACCGCCTGCTCCAGCGGCCCGGCCGCCGCCGCGAGCCGGTGCTCGGTGAGTCTGGCCGTCAGCGCGGCGACCCCCACATCGAGATCGAGCCGCCGCCCGCGTGGGAGGGCCGCCTCGATCCGCTCCAGCAACCAGGGCTCGGCCCCCGGCAGCCCCGCCAGCGTGGCGAGGGTGCCACCGCCCCCGGCGACGGCCAGCTCCGGCGTCTCCGCCAGCAGTCCGTGCAGCAGCCCGGGGCCCAGATGCGGCCAGCGCTCGGCGGCGTTCGCGAGGAAGGTCACGGCCCGCGCCCGCCAGGGGCTGCCCGCCGCGACCAGGGATCTGGCGGTGGGCACGGCCCAGCTCTGCGCCGGGTAGTCGCCGTCGTGCCCCGGGACGGTGAGCGCGAGGAAGTCCTCGGCGAGCCGGTCGGGGTAGAGGGGTTCGAGAACGGTGGGGAAGGGGAGGGCTCCGGGTTCGGTCGGTGGATAGATACGGGCGTGATCGGCGAGGACCTGATCCTGGTTGGTGCTGTTCCTGTTCCTGTTCCTGTTCCTGTTCCTGTTGCTGCTGTTGTTGCCTTGGCCGCTGCCGCTGCCGCTGCCGCTGCCGCCGCCGTTACCGTGACCGCTGCTGGTGCGCCCACGTGTGTCGCTCCCGCCACCGCTGCCGTGACCGCCGTAGTCGCCGTGCCCGCTGCCGTCGCGCCCATCGACGGCCCCCGTGGCCGGGGAAGCGATGGCCCCGGGTGCGTCCCCCGCACCCCGCGCGACCCCCCACGCCCGCTCACCCAACTCCCGTGGCAGCGCCCCCGTGAGCGCGGCGACGAACACCACCCGGTTCATCGTCGACGGCGGTGTGACGAAGTCCGGCTCGCCCAGCCGCTGCGACCGGTCGCCGTGGACCCGCGCCCAGTGCAGATGTTCGCGGTCGAGCAGATAGACGGTCAGCCCGGCGGTCCCGGCGGGTGTCGGCGCACCGGTACGGGTCGCGTCGACCGTCACGAGCGCCAGCATGTGTACGGCCAGGGTGAGCCCGAACTCCGGCCGGGCCAGCAGCTCGGGCGCGGCAGGCGGGGGCCCGTCCGGCCCGTACCCGTCCGGCCCGTACCCGTACAACTCGGCGAATCCCGCCCGCGCGGCGAGAAACATCTCCGCCCGCGCCGACGCGTCCCCCGGCAGCGGCCCCAGCAACTGCTCGGACGTCGCCGCCCGCAGCGCCGCGAGCCGGCCGCCGACGGCGGGCCAGGAGTCGGCCGTACGGGCCAGCAGCAGAATCCGCGCCGGTACGCCCCGGCGCAGCAGAGCGTTGCTGAACAGCCAGGCCAGATGGGTGAGCGGCCAGCGGTCGGCGTAGTCCACGACGAGGAGCACCCCCGGCGCCCCGGCGGCCCGCAGATCCTGGCTCCCGGACGGCCCGAACACGGTCCCCGGCCCGTGCAGCGCCGTGACCACCAGCCACCCCGCGTCGGCTGACTCCCGCGCGAGCCGGTCCGCGAGCCGGGTCTTGCCCTGCCCGGCGGCCCCGTACAGCCAGCGGGCGGCGAGCCGTGGCTCCGAGTCCCGCCACTGGCGCAGCGCCGACAGCTCATCGCCCCGGCCGGTGAACTCGACCACCGCGAAACGGGCGTTGAGCATCCGGCTGGGCAGCTCACGCAGTACGGAACGGTCCGCCCGGGGCGGCGGACTCCACCGGCGCAGCAGATACAGCGGACTGCCGTTGGCGAAGACATGGAGATCCGCGCCGATCACCCCGTGCGCGACCCCGTCGACCGCGGTGACGTTCTGTCTGTGCGGTCCGTCTTCCTCCATGCCCCACCCCCTGGGCATATCCTCACCGCCCCCGGCGCCCGGTGCCGGCCGTATCGGTGAAATCAACCGCGTACCGGATCAACTCCCCTGCGCATACGGTTGTTTCGTACGGCTCAGTCGCCGCCGACCGAGCAACCGAGGAGCCGAGGAACCATGCCGGACCCCAGCGGCCCCCCGCGTTTCCCGCCGGGCGGCACCCGCCAGACCATCCGTGCCGAGAAGGGAATCTCGTACGGGGTCGTCGGCGCGGACATCCATGTCTTCGGCGACGGCACCCCGCTGTATCTGCTGCGCTCCTGGCCCGACCCGGAGCACCCCACCGGTGGGCCCCGCCGCCCCGGACTCGACCGGCTGCACCACTGGCGCGAGAACGGCCCCCGGCTGTCGGCCCGCTGGCTCTACGCCCCCGAGGGCCGGGGCCCGGCGGCCCTCACCGCCCACTTCGCCGAGGAGTCCGCAGCGGCGGGCTGGAAGGCGGTCGCGGCAACTCGGGTTGCCACTGCCCGGGACCGGGAGTCGGACGTGCGGGCCCCTGCCCCGGACCCGCCGGCCCCCGCCTTGCCCGGCCGCCAGGACTGCTCACCCGCAGGCTTCGACGGCCTCCTGCTGACGATCGACTCTGCCGACCGCTGGCCGCTCACCCACCTCACCTGGCTCTTCAGCAATGCCCTGCTCCACCGCCCCACCACCCCCACCCGCATCCTCCTGACGGCCCACACCGCCGACCCCTGGCCCGCCATCCGCGCCGCCCTCGCCGACCACCAGGCGAGCACCTCCACCGACCCGCTGTTCTCCCACCCGGACCCGGAAGCCCCGCCTGCCCCTTGACGGCCGAATCCCCGTACGGCGGCGGGGGACCGAGCCGTACGGGGATCACCGTCTTCCCGCAGGGTGTCGACGCGTTCGCCAGAGCCGACCGCAGGATGTTCCGCCGGCGCGCGGAGCGGTCCCCCGAGCAGACGTGGCTTCGCGCTGTGGAGGCGTCCGCAGAAGCCTGGGTGGACCACCGTTCCGCCGAGTAGGCCGGGTCGGTGGTCATCTCTGTCCGGTCTGTTCAGAGAGGGCGACTTGTGCAGGCAAGCGATATCGAGAATGGTGTGGTAATTTTCGTCGCCTTTCTGCCCGGTCCTGGAATTCGATCTGGCTTTACGGGCCCGCGTCTGCGGGAGGCCGCGCTACCTCTTCCGTGAGAGAATCCTCTAGGCAGGAGAACTTCCGGTCATGCCGTCGAAAGCACGACGGCTGGAAGGAGGGCCCATGCTTGTGCTCACACGAATGACGAGAATTGCCCTGACAGCCGCAGCATCAGTAGGACTGGTGATGGGGCTGTCCCCTGAGGCACTGGCCGCGAACGCCAGCGGCAACTTCAACTACACGCGGGCAGACACGGGCAGCGTCAACAAGATGACTGACATGACCACCGGGATCTGTCACATCATGGACGGTGGATCGAGGACAACGACGTTCCTCGACAATCTCACGAACAAACCCGCTTCCGTCTTCTCCAACACCAATTGCACCGGCTCCAGCTTTACGATCCAGCCGGCCTTTGGGCAACGTCTCGCCTTCAGTGCTCATAGCGTCCGCTTCGCCAACTGAGGCGCTTTCAGCGGTCCGTCGCCGACTGGGGCGAGGGGGCGCCCCGACCGTCGGTCGGCGCCCTGCCGCGCTCGACACCATCCGTGCTGTCTTCGCCAGGACTTCCACCCCGGCAACGTGTTGTTCGACGTTCCGCCCCCGGGCCGGGCAGGTCCCCGGATCACGGGCGTGGTCGACTGGGCAGCGGCCTCCTGGGGCCCGGCCGACCTCGATGTCGCGCACTGCTCCACCCATCTCGCTCTGCCGCACGGCCCGGCATGGGGTCCGCGGTTCGCTGATGCGTACGAGGAGGCCGGCGGGGTGCCGGCAGCGGTCGCGAGCGAGCGGCTGTACTGGCAGACGCGTATGTCACCGCCCTGATGGACGTACTGGGCTGAGCCAGGGCGGTCCGGGCGGCGCGGCCCCGGCGGCGAGTTGTGCGCTGGTGTCACGAACGGCTCCGGAAGTCACGCACAGAGCCGGTACTCGGGCTCGACGGGGCCGGCTGGTGCGTCGAGCGCCCGCTCCGACCCGCCGGGCGCGGGGTGCCGGTGGTTCTCGACTCCGCGGTGACGAGCTGCCACCATGAGTCAACTCCCGATAAGGAAATGGGTGTTGGAGTGTTATTGGAGACCATGTTCACCGCCGCTGAGTTAAACAGGGGCCTGGTCAGGGATCTTCGGCGCAGCGGCAGGATCACCGGTTCGCACGTCGCGTCGGCGTTCGAGGCGGTGCCGCGGCATCTGTTCGTTCCGGGGGTGCCGCTGGAGTCGGCCTACCGGGACGATGTGGTGTTCACCAAGCGGGACGATGTGGACGGGAGTCCGCTGAGTTCGGTATCGGCTCCGTGGCTGGTGGCCACGATGCTGGAGCGTCTGGACGTGCGGGCGGGCGACCGCGTGCTGGAAGTCGGCTCGGGCGGCTACAACGCGGCGCTGCTGCGGCACCTGGTCGGTGATCAGGGTTCGGTGACGAGTCAGGACATCGACCCGGAGGTGATCGAGCGCGCCGGGCGGTGCCTGGAGGCGGCCGGGTATGCGGATGTCCGGCTGGTCACGGGCGACGGCACCCTGGGGGTCCCCGACGGCGCCCCGTTCGACCGCTTGGTCGTGACCGTGCAGGCCACCTCGATCGCCCCGGCGTGGCTGGAGCAGCTGGCAGGAGGCGGCCGACTGGTGGTCCCGCTCAGACTGAGAGGGCTGGGACGCCTGCTCACCTTCACGCGGGAGGGTGACCACTGGCACGGGGACGGCTGGGACCAGTGCGGGTTCGTACGGATGCGCGGGCCGGCGGCACGCAATCCGGTGGCGACGACGCGGCTGGCCGACGGTGTCCGGTTGCGGTCGGACGGCGGTCCTCCGCCCGATGCCGCCGCCCTGACGGCGGCTCTGGCGGGCGGGCGGCGTGAGGTGTGGACCGGGGTCACGGTGGGTGTCACGGAAGGTACCCGGCCTCTCGTGGACGTGTGGCTGGCAACCGTGCTGGATGTTTTCGGGCGACTGCACGCGGACCGGGAGGCCCTGGATGACCAGGTCCAGGTGCTGCCGGGCGGCAGTCCGGTTTCCTGGAGCGCTGACAGCTTCGCCTATCTGACGATGCGACCGGCGGATCCGGTGGGCGCCTGGTTCGAGTACGGCGTCGCGTGGCACGGGCCCGATGGCGCGCTTGCCGAGGAGTTCGCGCAGCTATTGCGGGTGTGGGACCGCGACCACCGCGGCGGACCCGGGCCGGTACTCCGCGTATACCCGGAAGGCTCCGTCCCCCAGCCGTCCACCGGGCGGGTCCTGGACCGGCCGGGGCCTGCCATGGTGCTCGCCTGGCCGTGACCGCCGCCGGTCTCTCGATGTCCCGGGGCCGCCGGGCCCGGGTGCACCACCACCTTCGACGCGCAAAAGGGAGGAGGTTGACATGAGCACTGCTCTGTTCGAGGTGTTCCGGCTGGATGCGGCGAATGCCGATCTGTCGCTGATCCGCGACGGGTTCGCTGACACCGATGGCGACGGCGACACCACGGGCGACGGCTGTGGGCCGTCCCCGCCACAGGGCCCGACCACCGGGTGCCTGATCCCCGAAGCCGAGTAACCGCCCCAGGGCTCAGCGGTTTCGGCGGCCGGGGTGGTGCGGGTCGACGCTCGCGCCACCCCTTCGCAGTGTGACCCGGAGAGAGGAGTGGGGGCGATGAGTGTCTTCGGCTTCGGCCCGGTGGCGATGGCCCGTATCCCCCTCCTTCCCTCGGACACGAGCGAACCCTCACGGGCGGCGGGTTTGTTCGAGGAGGGACTCTTCCTGGCCTCCCGGTCCCTGGAGCAGGCCGATAGTGACTCGTCCAGGGCCGCGGAGACCCGGACCGCCTACGCGATCCGGGCCCGGGCACGCACAGCTCCCCAGGGTGTCTGGTGCGCGGTTGCCGTAGCCAGCCTGGAGGGCCGTGAGAGTGTGCTGCGGCTGGGCGAGCGGCACCGGCCGGTCAGTGTGCCGAGTCCGCAGTGGCTGCTGGGCGTGGCGGACCAGGTGCTGGAGTTGCCGGGGGTGGTGCCTGGGCTGGAGCTGACGGTGAGCAATCTGGTGGTACGCCGCGGTGGCCGCTTCGAGGCTGAACATCCCGGTCCGGCGGGTGGCGGGCAGCTCGGCAGTGTCCGGGTCACCGATCTGTCGGCGTGGCTGGTGACCGCATGCGCCGGCCGCGCCCTGGGGAGTGGGGTGATCGCGGCGGTCCTGGACCGCTACCCGGGCGCCACCATCCAGGATGCCGAGCGCGCCCTGGTACAGCTGATCCGCACGGGCATCCTGCTGACCGATCTGCTTCCCGACGACCTGCGCGACGACCCGATCGGACACCTGTTGCGTGTTGTCCCCGCCTCGGCGCCGGAGCACGGGTTCCTCGTCCGGCTGCGGCACGTGCTGGACGAAGCCGACCGGCACCCGCCGGGCGCGGCACAGCGGCTGGGGCTGCTGCGCGCGGCGCGGGACTTGTCCGACCGCATCCACCGTGCCGATCGCCCGCTCACAGTCGACACTCTGGCCGATGCCGAACTCCGGCTGCCCGCGGCCGTGGGTGCGAAGGCCGCGCGGGCCGCGGAGGTCCTGTGGCGGATCAGCCACCGCACACCCGCGCTGCGTTCCTGGTCGGACCGGTTCGCGACCGCCTACGGGCACCACCGTATGGTCCCGCTGCTGGAGGCTGTCGACCCGGCAGTCGGCATCGGCGCCCCGGACGCCGGGGATGCGATCGCAGCCGCTGCCGAGCTGGACGAACGGCGCGGCCGACTCCTCGCTTCGCTCCTGGCTGATGCCCTCACCCACGGACGGGCCGAGGTCGAGTTGACCGAGGCCCACATCACCGGCCTGGAGCACGGCGCGGAGGATGGCGGGGGCCCGCCGCCACGCACTGCGGAGATCCACGTCCGGGTGCTGCCCGGGCCGGATGGCCCGGTCCGGCTGCTGGTCGGCCGTCACGCCGCGCAGACCGCAGGGTCGGCCGCGGGCCGGTTCGCGTACCGACTCCCCCAACTGGCCCCGGAGCCGGCCACGGAGGTCGGTGGGCCGGTGGTCGCCGAGATCGTCTGCCGACCCCTCACCGCCCAGACCGCGGGACTGGCGGTCGAAACCGGATTCGCCCCGTACCGTATCCCCATCGGTGTCCCGGCCCGCGACGGTGACCTTCATCCCCGTGACCTGGCAGTCGTCTCCACCGGCAAGCACCTGGCGCTGTGGTCGCACACGCTGCGACGGCGCATCGTGCCAGTGCTGTTCAGCCGTATCACCCGCGATCTCCTGCCGCCCGCGGCGCAGTTGCTGCACCTCCTCGGCCACAGCCGGGAGCGCCCCTGGCACACCTGGTCCTGGGGACCCGCGGCCCGCTTCCCCTACACCCCGCGAGTCAGCCACCGGGGCACCATCCTGGCCCCGCAGCGCTGGCTGCTGCCGGACGACCTGGTGACCGCCGCAGCCCGGCGAACTGCCTGGCATCCGCACCTGACCGCCTGGCTCACCGGGACACACCCGGCGGTCCCGACGATGGTCGTGGTCGAGGAGTCCGACCGCCAACTGCCCCTCCGTCTGGACGACACCGGTCACCGGGAGATCCTGCGCCGCACCGTGCTGCGCGGCACCCGCACGCTGACCGAAGCCATCGGCCACCACGACCACGAGCACGCGGTCGCCGGCCCCGAGGGCCGGCATCCTCTCGAACTCGTCATCGCTCTCCACCGCACCACCGCCCCCGCGACCGTGCCCATCGACCCGCGTACGGCACCCCGTGCCCGCCCGGCCGACACCCAGGTCCCGGGCGGCGACTGGCTGTCCGCCGCCCTCCCGGTCCCGGTCCGTCACCAGGACGACGCACTGCGCCGGCTTCCGCCCGCCGCCGCCGGAGGACGATGCTTCTGGCTCCGCTACCGGACCCCGGCCCTGGGCCCGCACCTGCGCCTGCGATTCCCCACGACTCCGGGCTCCCGGCACGATGTGTGGCACTCGCTCGCCCGGTGGAGCGCCCGTCTCGCCGAGCAGCGGCTGTCCAGCGGGCACCTCCACTACGAGCCCTACCTGCGCGAGACGCAGCGCTACGGCGGTCCGCACGCCATCGACGCGGCCGAGGACGTCTTCGCCGCCGACAGCGCCCTCGCCCTCACCACCCTCGGGCGCCCGGCCGACGACGATGAACGCCTGGTACTCGCCGCCCACTCCGCCGCCGCGATCGCCCGGCTGCTCGCCTCACCGCCGGCAGCCCGCGGCGGCCCGCTCACCCACTCCGAGCGCCGCCGGCGCGAACGGCTGCGCACCACCGCCCGAACTCATACCGTTCCGCCGTGGCTCGCCCCGGCCTGGACGGCACGCCAGGAAGCGCTGCACACCTACCGCACCCGGCTCTCTGCCCCGGACACCGCCGAGCGGTGCGCCTCCGACCTGATTCACCTGCACTGCAACCGGCTGCTGGGCACCGACGCCGGTCAAGAACGCATCGCCCGCTCCCTGGCCATCGACCTCCTGCACGCCCACGGCCGGCATGGCTGACGCGGCGACGGCCGTGGAGCGCGTTGTGCGGGCCGTCGCCGCCCCCAACCGGATCGCCGCGACCCTGGGCCGGGCCAGGGCCGCCACTCTGAGCCACGGACTGCCCGGAACGGCACTCCTTCTCGCCGCGCTGTCACCCGCCGACCCGTCCCTCGCCCGGGCAGCCGAACGGCACTGGGAGGCTGCGGCGCCACTCCTGGCCGGCGCCGTGCCCGACGGGATCCAGTGCGGCCCCGGAGGACTGGCCGCCTCGCTGATCATCGGCAACGCCTACCTCTCCGGCACCAACCGCTGCAGCGGCCCCGTGCTGGACCAGGCCGTGTCCTGGCTGACAGCCCGCGCGCAGGGCCTCGCCCACCACCAGCGAAGGCGCCTGGCCGGCGGACAACGGGGAACCCCGTGGGGTGTCTACGACACCATCAAGGGACTTTCCGGTATCGGCCGGGTCCTCCTCGCCGCCGACCAGAGCGGCCACACCGCTGCCGGACCGGGACTGACCACCGCCCTCACCACCCTCACTGACATGATCAACACCTCCGCTGGGCACCTGCCCGGCTGGTGGCTCCCCGCCGAAGACCACCTCCTGCCCCTCGCGGGTCAGCTCCCCGCCTCAGGAGCGGCGACCACCGGCCTTGCCCATGGCATCGCCGGCCCCCTCGCCCTCCTCTCCCTCGCCGGCACTGCCGGCCGCACTGTCCCCGGGCAACACGACGCGATACGCACCGCGGTGGCCTGGCTCCAGCACTGGACCGGATACGGCCGGTCCTGGCCGGCGCACATCAGCGGCGACACGCTGCGCCATCCCCCGGACCCCGGCCGCCTCGCGGGCGCCCCCGGCAGACGCGACGCATGGTGCTACGGTGCCGCCGGCATCGGCAGCGCCCTCACCCACGCCGGCAGCGCCCTCCACGACCCCGAACTCACTCAGGCAGGCAAAAGCACTGTCGCGGCCCTCGCGCACCGCCCGCCCGAACAGTGGGACACCGAGGGGTCCGGGCTGTGCCACGGAAGCGCCGGAGTCCTCCAGACCGCCCACCGCACCGGCTGCACACACCTGGAGCAGCGGGCCGCACTCCGCACCACCCTGCTGCTCCAGCCGGACGGCCACCCTGGCCCCGCATCACACGACCTCGGCTTCCTCACCGGCGCGAGCGGCACAGCCCTCGCCCTGGCCGAGACCGAAGGGCTGCTGCCCGCACCAGCCCCCACCGCCTGGGACGCCCTGCTGCTCCTGAGCTGACACGATCCCCACCGCATTCGATCCCGTGCGATTCGATCCCGCGCGCCGGATGACCGCGCCCACGCCGCGCACGCCTTCGCCCGCGGGGCAACCCTCAGGGCGCTTCGGTGGACGAGATGCGGTACTTGGCGACATCCGCGTCCAGGATCTCCGCGGTCTGCCCGGCATCGGGGCCCGAGCCCCGGAACTTCGCCAGGTGGGCGTCTGATTCCCATCGCTCGTAGATATTGATCCGGCCGGGTTCGAGCAGGTCGGCGGAGAGGGAGAAGTCCAGGCAGCCGGGGGCGGTTCGGGCCTGTTCGATGACCTGGTGGCAGCCGGTGAGGTAGGCGTCCCGGGCTTCGGGGGCGACGGTGATCTTCCCGGAAATGATGATCACGCTGGCTCTCCTGTCTGCGGGGGCACGACATTTGGCACAGTAGCTCAGCGAGCGACGGGTCACCGTTCGGGCCCGGGTGGCCGGATCGGGTCCCTGTGGCCGTGGGCCAGGAGGCTGTGCGGGGAAACGCGTCACGGGCGGGCGTGCGGTGCGCCAGCCTGGAGCCAGGACTCGCGAAACGGCACGCGCGAACCGCACGCGCGAACGGCCTGGAGCCAGGACTCGCCGACGACCGCGAACCAGGGCCCGTCAATGACCTGGAGCCAGGACTCGTCAACGAAGGGGGAACACCGTGGGCAAGCATGAGAAACCGCCGGCCGATCCGGCGAAGGGGAAACCGCCGCCCGGGAACTCGGACGGGCAGATACCGCCTCCGCCGCCTTCCGACGGCAAGCACAAGAAGTAGGGGCCGTGTCCCTGCTCGGTGGGCGCAGCCGGTGGCTGGCGGACGAGATGGAGCGCCGTGGGGCCTGGCCCGCGCGGGCGCCGTGGGTCCGGGAGGCGGTCGAGGCGCTGCCGCGTCATCTGTTCGCGCCGGACCGGCTGTGGCGGTGGGACGGTCATCGGTACGGGCCGGTCGAACGGGCGCTGGACGCCGTCCGCTGGGCGGAGGAGCTGTACGGGGACCCGGACGCGGCGGCCGTCACGCAGGTGACCGACGGGCGGGCGTCGTCCAGTCTGTCGTGCCAGGCGATCGTGGCGGACATGCTGGACGCGCTGCGGCTGGAGCCGGGGCGCCGGGTGCTGGAACTCGGCACCGGTACGGGGTGGAACGCGGCGCTGCTGGCCCTGAGGGCGGGGCCCGGCCGGGTGACGAGTGTGGAGGCGGATCCCGAACTCGCCTCCGCCGCCCGTAAACGGCTGGAGACCTCGGGGGTCCAGGTCGCGGTGGAGGTCGGCGACGGCGCGGCGGGGTGGGCGCCCGGGGCGCCGTACGACCGGGTGGTCGCGACGTACGCCGTGGACCGGGTCCCCTGGGCCTGGGTCGCCCAGACCCGGCCCGGCGGGCGGATCGTCACCCCCTGGGGGCGGCTCGGACATGTCGCGCTCACCGTCGCCCCGGACGGGCGCTCGGCCAGTGGCTGGGTCCAGGGGCTCGCCCAGTTCATCCCGGCGCGCGGCACCGCCACCGGCCTGGAGGACTTCACCCGCGTACGCGGCCACGGCCCGGCGACCGGAGAACGCCCCTGGCGGCGCGACCTCACCGCGCTGCACGACGACTGGCACCTCCGGTTCGCCCTCAGGGTCGCGCTCCCGGACGTACGGATCACCGTCGCCGCCGACGCCGACGGCCTCAACGCCTGGCTCCACGACGGCACCTCCTCCTGGGCCGCCCTCTCCGCCCTCCCCGACGGCACCACCCTCGCCTACCAGGGCGGCCCGCGCCGATTGGCCGACGATCTGGAGACCGCCTGGGACGCCTGGCTCCGCGCCGGGAGCCCGGAGCTGTACGACTACGGGCTGACCGTCGAGCCCGACCGCCAGTACGCATGGGCCCGGGACGCGGAGAACGGCCCGCGCTGGCCCCTGTGAGCGGTCCGGTGGGGGCCTGTGAGGAAGGACATCACCGCCATGCAGCGTGCCCGGCCGGTGGCGGCCCGGGCGAAGGCTGTACCACCACCGGTCGCTCCCCCCCGCGGCAGGACGCGTGGGCGGGGCTGTGCCCTACCCCAACTGCCGCGGCAGCTCCCCCTCGTGCAGCACCACAAGACCCGAGACCGCGCGGGTCAGGGCGACGTAGAGGCGGCGGAGGCCGGTGCGTTCGTCGGGTTCGGAGGTGACGAGGGAGGTGGGGTCGGCGAGGACCACGTAGTCGTATTCGAGGCCCTTGGCGAGGGAGGCCGGGACCAGGGTCAGCCGGGAGGTGGCGGTGGTCTCGGAGCCGGGAGGGAGGTACCAGAGGCCGGCGGAGGAGAGGGCGGCGGCGAGGGCGGGGATGCGGTGGTCGGCGGCGATCAGGCCGATGGAGCCCTCGTGGCGCAGGGAGTCGCGGCAGGCGGCCACCACGGCCGTGTCCAGGTCGCCGGGGATCTCGCGGATCTCCAGGGAGCCCGGGGATTCGCGTACGGAGGAGACCTCGGTGAGGCCGGGCGACATATGGGGGAGCAGCCGGGAGGCGTAGGAGATCACCTCGCGGGGGACGCGGAAGCCGGCCGTCAGCTCCTCCACGACGGCGTCGGGCTTGCCCAGATGGGACAGCGCCTCCTGCCAGCTACCGGTGGCCCAGGGGGTCGTCCCCTGGGCCAGATCGCCCAGGACCGTCGCCGAACCCGTCGTACAGCGGCGGCCCACCGCCCGGTACTGCATGGGTGACAGGTCCTGGGCCTCGTCCAGGACGACATGGCCCAGCGAGTGCGTACGCTGCACCAGATCCGTCGCCTCGTCGATCAGCACCGCGTCCGCGGCGGACCAGCGCGCGGTACGCACCCCGCGCGCGGGCTTCGCCCACAGGATCGCCCGCTGGTCCTCCGGGCTCAGGACGCCCTCGGCGTGCGCCGCGAGGAAGTCCGCGTCGGAGAGCAGCCGCAGCACGAGCTTCGCCGGGTCGACGGGCGGCCACACCGCCTTGACGGCCGCTTTCACGGCGGGATTGCGCGCCACCGCGTCCTGCACCCGGTCGTCCGGGGCCTCGCCCGACTGTTCCATCCGGACCAGGACGGCGTGCGCGATGCGCTGGGGGAGGGCGTCGCGGGCGGCGCCGTAGCGGATGTCGCGGTCGAGGAGTTCCTGTACCAGCTCCGCCAGCTCGTACGCCGGGATCCGCCACCGCCGCGAGCCGCGGACGACCACGACCGGTTCGGTGGGCGGGGTGACATGGGAGCGCAGGGCCCTGCGCAGCACCTGCGCCATCCGGGCGTCGCCCTTGACGACCGCGGCGGCGGCCTCGTCGGTGCCGCGCACCTCGACATGGGCCACCAGTTCGTCGACGGTCGACTGACTGACCTCCAGCTCACCGAGGGCGGGCAGAACCTGTTCGATGTAGCGCAGGAAGGAGCGGTTCGGGCCGATGACCAGGGTGCCGGTGCGTGCCAGCCGCTCCCGGTGCGCGTACAGCAGATACGCGACCCGGTGCAGGCCGACCGCCGTCTTCCCGGTGCCGGGGCCGCCCTGGACACAGACCGTGCCGGTGAGCCCGGAGCGTACGATCTCGTCCTGCTCCGGCTGGATCGTCGCGACGATGTCCCGCATCGGGCCCACCCTCGGCCGTTCGATCTCCGCCTGGAGGAGCCGGCTGGTGCGGTCCCGCTCGGTGGGGTCGGTCAGATGCTCGTCCTCGTACGCCGTGAGGTCACCGGCCGTGTAGCCGAACCGCCGCCGCAGCCCCACGTCCAGCGGTTCCTTGCGGGACGCCCGGTAGAACGGCTGGGACACGGGCGCCCGCCAGTCGACCACCATCGGGTCGCCGTCCGCGTCATGAACATGGCGGCGGCCGATATAGAAGCGCTGCCCCTCCTGGGCGGTGGGCAGATAGTCGAGACGGCCGAAGAACAGTGGAGTGTGGGTCAGATCCGCCAACTCCTTGATCCGCTCATCGATCTGGGACCGGAGGACGGCCGTGTTGACCCAGCCCGCCGTGACGTCCTTGATGTCGAGCGCCTGGACCTCCTCGCGCATCGTGCGCAGGGCGGCGCGGGACGCGGACAGATGGGCGCGCTCCCGGCCGAGCGGGTCGGCGGGGCCTGATGGGCCGGAGGGTCCTGATGGGCCGGGAGGATGGGAGGGGCCCGATGGGTCTGACAGAACGGGGCTGTCGTCGGGTACGTGGGCGTGCGCGGGCACAGTTCGCCTCCGGCGGGGCTGCGGCATGGGCAGGGTGAACCGGCCGGTTTCCGTCCGGGCGGCGGCACTCCTCGGGAGGGAGGCGGCAAGACGGAGGAGTCTAGTCAGCGCGGGCGGCGCGGGCGAACGGGTTTCCCGGGCGGGCGCACCCGTCCCGCCTGCACCTGCCCTGCCTGCACCTGTCCCGCTCGCGGCCATCCCGCCTGCATGTCCTGCTCGCACCCGTTCCGCTCGCGGCCGTCCTGCTCGCACCCGTTCCGCCTGCATCCCTCCCGCTCGCACCCGTCCCGCTCACGGTGCGGAGCCGGGCAGGGCGCCGGGCACTGTCCGTGGGGATGACAACGGCGTCCTCCTGAAGTGCCGTCCCCGTAGGGGATCCCCTATGCCTGGAGTCGTACCGGATCCGGGGCACGGTTCCGACCAGGGAGCGATGTGTTCGGCGGGCCCGGAAACCACCATGGAGACATGAGCACAGCAACCGTCACCCCCAGCGCCCAGCTCCCCCGTCCCCGTTCCGGTTCCCGCTCTCCCCAAGGCGCCACCGCCACCGGCGTCCCGCACGCCCCGCACCACGTCGGCGACGCACTGCGCGCGGTCAAGGTGTTCTTCGGCGCGGTCTTCAGCGTCGCCGTCCTCGGGGAGTACGCGGAGGAGGCGGGCGTCCGCCGCCGCTGAGACCGGCCGCCGACCGGCACGGGCACCAGCCCAGGACGTCAGTCACGGACATCAGCCCAGGACATCAGTCACGGCCCCCGGACCGCGCACCCGTTGAGCAGTCCGACCGCCCGGTGCCGAGCGTGTCCGGCTACTTCAGCAGCTCGTCCGCGTCCGCGATGCGATACGCGTACCCCTGCTCCGCCAGGAACCGCTGCCGGTGCGCCGCGAAGTCCTGGTCGATGGTGTCGCGGGCGACGACCGAGTAGAAGCGGGCCTCGTGCCCGTCCGCCTTGGGACGCAGGACGCGGCCGAGCCGCTGGGCCTCCTCCTGGCGGGACCCGAAGGTGCCCGACACCTGGATGGCCACGGTCGCCTCCGGCAGGTCGATGGAGAAGTTCGCCACCTTCGAGACGACGAGCACGGAGATCTCACCCCGCCGGAACGCGTCGAAGAGCTTCTCCCGCTGCGCGTTCGACGTCTCGCCCTTGATGACCGGCGCGTCCAGATGCTCGCCCAGCTCGTCCAGCTGGTCGATGTACTGCCCGATGACCAGCGTCTGCTCGCCCCGGTGCTTCTCGACCAGCGCCTCGGTCACCTTCCGCTTGGTCTCGGTGGTGGCGCAGTATCGGTACTTCTCCTCCGGTTCGGCGGTCGCGTACGCCAGCCGCTCCGCGTCCGTGAGATTGACCCGGACCTCGACACAGTCCGCGGGCGCGATATAGCCCTGCGCCTCGATCTCCTTCCACGGGGCGTCGAACCGTTTCGGCCCGATCAGCGAGAACACATCGGACTCCCGACCGTCCTCCCGTACGAGGGTGGCGGTCAGGCCCAGCCTGCGGCGTGCCTGGAGATCGGCGGTGAACTTGAAGACGGGTGCGGGCAGCAGATGCACCTCGTCGTAGATGACGAGTCCCCAGTCGCGGGAGTCGAACAGCTCCAGATGCGGGTAGATCCCCTTCCGCCGGGTCGTCAGCACCTGGTAGGTCGCGATGGTGACGGGGCGGATCTCCTTCCGCGTACCGCTGTACTCGCCGATCTCGTCCTCGGTCAGCGAGGTCCGCCGCACCAGCTCGTGCTTCCACTGCCGCGCGGAGACGGTGTTGGTGACCAGGATCAGCGTCGTCGCCTTGGCCTGCGCCATCGCGCCCGCCCCGACGAGGGTCTTGCCCGCGCCGCAGGGCAGGACGACCACGCCCGAGCCGCCGTGCCAGAACCCCTCGACGGCCTGCTTCTGATACGGGCGCAGGGCCCAGCCGGACTCGTCCAGCTCGATGCGGTGGGCCTCGCCGTCGACATAGCCCGCGTGGTCCTCGGCGGGCCAGCCCAGCTTCAGCAGGGTCTGCTTGACCTGCCCGCGCTCGGAGGGGTGCACGGCGACCGTGTCCGGGTCGAGCCGCTCGCCGACCAGCGGCTGCACCTTCTTCGAGCGGAGGATCTCCTCCAGCACGGGCCGGTCGGTGGAGGTCAGGACGAGGCCGTGGACCGGGTGCTTGGAGAGCGTCAGCCGCCCGTAGCGCGCCATCGTCTCGGCGACATCGACCAGCAGGGCGTGCGGCACGGGGTAGCGGCTGAACTCGACCAGCGCGTCCACGACCTGCTCGGCGTCGTGCCCGGCGGCCCGGGCGTTCCACAGGCCGAGGGGGGTGAGGCGGTAGGTGTGGATGTGCTCGGGGGCGCGCTCCAGCTCCGCGAAGGGCGCGATGGCACGACGGCAGGCGTCCGCCTGCTCGTGGCCCACTTCGAGGAGGAGGGTCTTGTCGCTCTGGACGATGAGGGGGCCGTTCACAGCAGTCACCTGCGCCCTTTCGGTCAGCAAACCTCCAGTGTGCCGTACTCGGGAACCGGCGCGGGCGGGATGAGCCCGGGATGCGGCCAGGATAGGTGCGGGACAGGTGCGGGATGAGTACGCGCACGGGTGTCGGCCGGGGGCTCCGTGGCGGACAGTGGGGCGATGACGACCCCCTGGAATCCCTACGCGCATCAGCCGCCCGGCGGCGGCCCCGCCCCGTATGGGCCGGATCCGTACGGGCCGGACCCGTCGGCGGCGCGCGATGAGCGCTGGTGGGTGCCGTCGGTGCTCTGCACGCTGCTCGCGCCGCTGCTGGCGTATATCGACCGTACGACGACCCCCGGCGGGGATCTTCCGGCGGTGTGGGCGCTGGGGTATCTCGTCCCGTTCGCGCTGGTGGTCTCCACCTGGCTGCTCGCCCGGACCGTACGGCGGCGCCGGGCGCGCATCGTGCTGGGGGCGCTGGGCTGTCTGCTCGCCTATCTGTATACGGAGGCGGTGATGGCGGTCCTCCTGGGGGTCGTGTTCGTCCGGCTTCTCGCCGAGATCGTCCAGGGGATCGCCCAGGGATAGGGACAGGGGCAGGGAGCAGGGCAGCGGGGATCGCAGGGGCGGCGGAGTCAGCAGGGGCAGCGGGGGCGTCCAGGCGATCCGCGACCTCGGCCGGTCCGGTGGTGCCAGGTCTGGGCGCGGGCGGGCGGGGCACCCGGGGAGGCATGACCGTACAGCGAAAATCCGTCCAGAGATCTGTACAAGGGTCCGTAAACAGATCCATACATCGGTTCGCGCAAAGGTCCGTACGAGGGTCCGTACGAGGGTCCGTACAGGGAAAGGGAGATACCCGGGCCGGGCCGGCGGGTGCGACCGGGGCGACGGGCCCCTCGCCGGTCCCCCGGGGCAGAGCCGTCTTACGGGTGCTGATCATGGTGCTGGCGTTCGCCGCCCTGGCCGGGTTCGCCGTCGTACTGGCCAGACTGACGCTCACCCCGTCCGCCGCGTCGGCGGAGATCGCGGGGGCCAATCTGCGGCCGGGGCACTCGCTGCGGCAGTACGCCGAGGAGTACACCTTCCTCGCCGCGTGCAAGCAGCTCGGCGGCAATCTGGTGCTCGGCATGCCGTTCGGGCTGATCCTGCCGGTGCTGGTGAAGCGCGGACTGCGGATGATCCGGGTCGTCCTGCTGACGGCGGCGGTGATGGTGCTCGTCGAGCTGACGCAGGGAGCACTCGTCCAGGGGCGGGCCTTCGATGTGGACGACGTGCTCCTCAACACCGGCGGTGCGCTGATCGCCTACCTTCTGCTGGGGCGCCGGATCGGGCACCGCTTCCACACACTGGCCGAGCCACCGCCCCCACCGCCCCCACCACCGCCGGGCCCGCCACCACCGCCGGGCCCGCCCCCGCCGTACCCGGCGCGGGACGCCGGGCGGGAGCCGGGCCCGGAGCGGAAGGGGGACCCCGGGCCGCGCGGCCGGTTCCGGCTCCGGTTCCGGCTCAGGCCGGGTCGTCCGCGAGTTCCGCGACGCCCGTGATGCGGTGCAGCGGGTACGTACGGACCTCGTCCGCCGTGTGGTCGTAGGCCGTCACGAACCCGCCCTCCACCCGCACCGGGGCGATCACCCGCTGACTCGCCGTGCCCTCCGCGTTGACATAGCCGATCCAGATCGCCGAACCGGTCATCGCGGCGGCCTGGACCGTCGCCAGGGTCTCGGCGGAGGACGAGCGGGGCAGCTCACCGCGCTGCGCCACCGGCTCCTCCGCGACCGGCTTGCGGACGACCGTGGACGCCAGATCGCCCGCGCGGATCGCCTTCACCGCCGCCCCGAGCAGCGTGGCGTCCGGCACCGGCGGGCCGTCCGGTACCGGGGCGGGCGGGGTGCGCGGCGGGGTGCGATGGGCGTGGGCCCGGGTGATCAGCACATCGCCCTCAGCGGACTCCGCCGCCGGCGCGTATCCCATGGACCGCAGACCGTCCAGCAGCGTCGACGGATCGGTCTGGGCCGCCAGGACCGTGGGCGCGATACGGCGCAGCCGCAGCTCCTGCGAACGCTTGTCGGCCAGGATCTCGTCGAGCATGGTGTCGTCGTCGCAGCGGAGGTACGAGGACGCCGCGCCGATGCGCAGATGGCCGTGGCGGCGGGCCACATCGTCGATCAGATAGCTGAGCGGCTGCGGCACGGGCGTCCGGGAGTGCGCGGCCAGAAAAGCGTGCAGATCGGTCGCGGACCGGCCCGCGTCCAGTGCCCGCCGTACGGAACCGGGCGTGAAGCGGTAGACCGTCGCCCCGCCCTTCGACTCCACGTCCGCGAGCACGGACAGCGTCTCGGCGAGCGGGCGTTCCAGCGGCCCCGGTGCCACGGCGGTCAGATCGGCCTGGAGCAGCACATGGTCGAGCGGCCGGGGGAGCATCGGCGCGAGGGCGGCGGTCGCCGCCGCGATGTCTCCGTCCGTCGGCCGGACCGGGTCGCCGGGTCCCGGCGGCGCGAGCCCCGGCGCGGCCGTGGGCCTCGACGGCGCGGCCGTGGGCGGGCCCGTCGTACCGGCTGCGGCGCGACGGTCGCGCGGGGGCTCGGCCGCCTCCGCCGCCTCGGGCGCCACAGCGGACGCGCCGGACGCTCCAGATACACCGGACACCCCAGACGCGCCGGACACTCCAGATACGCCAGACACACCGGACGCGCCGAACACCTCAGACGCGCCGGACACCCCGGACGCACCGGACCCGCCGGCATCAGGGCCTACCCCCAGCAGCGCCCGCCCGTGCCCCGACAGCGCTCCCCGGCCCGTGACCCCCAGCGCCTCCGCCTCCGTCAGCGTCCAGGCGGCCAGCCGGGAACGCAGATCCACCACGCCGTTGGTGACCGCGCCCGCGCCCCTCAGGGGGCGCTCCCAGCGCAGCCGGGCGAGCAGGGACTCCGGGTCGGGGGCGGTGCCCGGGGGCAGGACGGCCAGCAGTTCGAGCACCCGGCGGCGGACCTCGGCCGCCGCCGCGCGGTCCAGGTCGGGGCCGAGCGCGGACAGGGCGCGGCCCTTGCCGTCCAGGGTGCCGACGAGACCGGGCGTCCGGGTCGCGGTGAGCCAGGCCGCCGCCAGGAGCGTCCAGCGCTCGGCGGGCGGGAGGGTGAGCCATTCGTCGTACGCGGGCGTCGGGGCGTACCGCTCGTCGGCCGCGCCGTCGGCGGCCAGCAGGCCCGCCGCGTAGGCCAGTTCGACCCAGAACGCGGCCACCGGCTCGCTGGTGTCCAGCGCGGCGGCCGTCCGCTTGAGGTCGCGTACGGAGATGCCCCCGGCGCGCAGGACGGCGGGGCCGCCCTCGTGCCAGTCCTGGAGCAGGTCCTCGACGGTCGACAGGGCGGTGTACGCCTGACCGGCGGCCGTACTGTCCACCACCTGCGGGCGCCCGGTGGTGTACGCCGTCACCGGCCGGACCTCCGGCGGCACCGGCTCCGGGGTGCGGTGCGCGCGGCCCGCCCGCAGATGCAGCGCCGCCTCGCGCGGCAGCACGAGCGTACGGGCGGACGCGGGCAGCAGCAGCCCCCGGTCGCGCAGCCAGCGCACGGGCGGCGTGGGGGTGGACGTCACCTCCCCGTACGGCGGCCCCCACACCAGCCGGTCCAGCACCGTCAGCGCCTCCGGCGGGGCCGAGTCCAGCAGCGCGCCCATCCGCCCGCGATCGGTGAACAGGCCCGTCAACGCGGCGACGGCGGACACCGGATCGTGCGTTGTCGCAAGACCCGCCGTCGTGATGATCTCCTGGAGCCTGCCCGGGGACATCCCGGCCGTGGCCTCCGCGACGGTCGGCCCGAGACCGGTGGGCGACGGCCGGGTCGGGGACGGCGCGAGGAGTTCGCGCGCGGTGCGCACCAGCCGCAGCCGGTCACCGCTGCCCCACAGCAGCGCCTGGGTGCGCAGCGACTCCACGGCCATCGGCAGCGCGGCCTCGATCGCCGGGTCGCGCTCGTCGCCCGTCAGCAGGGCCAGCAGCCCGCTGTACGAGGCGGGTTCGGCGGTCACGGCGAGCGCCTCGGCGGTCTGGAGCGTGAACCGGTCGAGCCGCTCCAGCGCCCGTACGACGGAGGCGCGCGTGCCCGCGCGGGTGGCCAGTTGAGACAGATCGGCGGGCACCGGGGTCAGCAGATCCGGGCGTGCGCGCAGCAGCGCGGCCAGTTCCTCGTCCCTGCGGACCCGCAGGGCCTCGGCCAGCGTGCGCGGACTGCTTCCTTCGGGCATGGTCCCCATCCGCACCACGTTAGCCCCTGTAATCGGTGGGGGAGCGCTACCGTCGGAGTCAGGGCTTGGCCGTCCGGGGCTGAGGACGGCTCGGCAGGGAACGTCAGGGGAACGCCGGTGGGGATCGAGAGCGACCAACTCGTCTACGACTATCTGAGCCGGGTCGGCGATCTGGCGCAGCAGCGACAGCTCCCATCCGGGACCCGGATGCGGCTGGTGTCGACGCTGCGCGGGGAGATCGACCGGCAGCGGGCGGCGGCCGGGGCGGACAGTCCGGCGACCGTACGGCGCATCCTGGGCCGGCTCGGGACGCCCGACGAGGTGGTGGCCGGGGCGGGCGGCGGCGGTGCCCCCGCCGTCCCCCGGCACACCTCCACACCGGACCCCGACCCGGGCGAGTCGTCGCGTACGGCCGCCGTGCCCGGTCAGCGGGTACGCCGCCGCATCCCGCGCCCCCGTCTGTTCGCGCCGGGCGAGCGCGCCGAGGTCCCGGACACCCCGCCACCGCCGGCGGCCCGGCCGCCGCATCTCGCGGGTCTGGATGAACTCGGCTCGTCCGACGGGGTCGACTGGTGGACGCTGGGGCCCCGGCAGTACGGGGCGGGGGACGGGGTCGCCGGGTTCACGGGCGGGGTGGAGATCCCCGAGATACTGAGGCCGCCGCCGAAGGCAGAGGCTTCCAACGAGCCCGAGGCTTCCGACGGGCCCGACGCGGAAAC
>NZ_JBSGUP010000045.1:0-25870 GCF_053607985.1 Streptomyces sp. NPDC055078 | reverse complement strand
GGTCCGCCCCGATCGGCCTCTCGTCAGTGGTTGGTGGTCCGCCTGCGGATCGCTCCCGCGGATTCCGCCGACGGATTCGGTCTGGACGATTCGTCCGCGGAGTCCGTCTACAGATACGGGCCCGAGCGGATCGCGCCGTGCTGGGGGTTGTCGTCGTCATCGTGGGACGCGCCCGGCGGAAGGGCGCGGCGCATCTGTTCCAGCTGGGCGCGGGCCGCCATCTGCTGGGCGAACAGGGCCGTCTGAATGCCGTGGAAGAGACCTTCCAGCCACCCCACCAGCTGGGCCTGCGCGATACGCAGCTCCGCTTCGGAGGGGACCGCTTCATCGGTGAAGGGCAGCGAAAGGCGCTCCAGCTCCTCGACCAGCTCCGGTGCGAGCCCGTCCTCCAGCTCCTTGACCGAACTGGCGTGGATCTCCTTGAGCCGCACCCGGCTCGCCTCGTCGAGAGGAGCCGCCCTGACCTCCTCCAGCAGCTGCTTGATCATGCTGCCGATCCGCATGACCTTCGCGGGCTGCTCGACCATCTCCGTCACCGGGACCTCGCGCGCCCCGTCATCACCGCCACTGCCACCGAGCGCCATCCCGTCCTGACCCACGACCAGCACATGGGGGCTCTCCTGCGAACGTTCATTCCTCGGCATCTCCATGCCGCCATTCTCTCGCACAACCGCGTCACCACACGGTGTGCCCCCATACGAGAATGATCACCCTCGTACGGGGGCACAAAAGCGCAGGCCGGGCCATCAATGGCCGGTTATGTCGCCTCCCGGCGGGCCAGGGCGCCCCGGGAGCGGGTCACCAGGGCCGCCAGCAGCGCCGCACCCAGTGGGACGGCGATCAGCAGGACCGCCAGGGTGCTCCAGGGGACGACGATCGGCACATACGGCACCGTGATGTCGCCATGGCCCGCGTCCAGCGCCTTCTGGTGCCAGTGCATCCGCTCCTGCCGCTCGGTGAGCCGCAGGCCCATCGCGGGCAGTACGCCCGCCGCCGAGCCAAGCACCACGCCCATCAGTGCCACCACTCCGCACTGGAATCCGCTGAGCGTCCGGCGTACCCGGGGCGGGGCACCGACGGCGGCCAGCGTCTTCAGATCCGCTTCGGCGTCGGCCTGGGCGAGCCCCGTGGCGATCCCGGCCGCACCGATGGTGATCAGACCCGCGAAGACCGCCAGCGCCAGCAGGATGATGCTGTTCTCGCTGGTGAAGCCCTCCTCGACATGAAGGTCGACCTGACCGCCGGTCTTGTCCAGCTCCCCTTCCAGCTTCTGGCGCTGCTCGGTGCCGGGCGTCTTGTCGGTGGAGTAGTACGCCCCCAGCGGGGTCGTGGTCAGACCCGCCGCCTTGGCCGTGGCCGGTGACATCAGCAGCTGGATACCGTACGCGTTCACCGTCTTCGGCGCCCGGTGCGCGGGAAGGACCTTGACCTCTCCCGGTGACTCCTTCCTCTTCTCCGCGGCCTCGTCCGCCGCCGCCGGGTCGGTGATCAGCCGGATGCCGACCTCCCCCTTGGTGTTGAGGTGGCGATGATCGAACGCGACGGTCTTCCCGCCCGCCAGTGCCTTGGCGACCGCCTTGTCCTCGATGCCGAGGACCTTCAGCAGCTTCTCGTCGCCGATCATCACATTCACGGCGGCATACCCCTTCGGATCCTGGCAGCGCCAGTCCCTGGACAGCTTGCGCCGCTCGGCCACGGAGTACTTGGCCGCAGGGTCGGCATCGGGGTCGGCCGGGTCGAAGGCCCGGAGCGGACACTCGTTGGCAGGCGGGATGATCAGCTCATAACGGCCGCAGCCCCGCTGCGAGTCGTCGTAGGTGGCGCAGTTCGGCTTGCCGACGGCAATCCGGTCCACATCCGCCCGGACGTCGACAGGGAGCATCTTCTGTACGGTGGACCGCACCCCGGGGATCTCCCGGGCGGAGTCCGCCTCGTCGAGGGTCACCGAGACCGCGCCGCGCGGCAATCGGGCCTCATACGCGGCTTCTTCCTGGGCGTTCTGGCTCGCGGCGTACGTCGCCACCGCGACCGTGCCGGCGACGGCCGCCAGCACCGCGGCCACCGCCGGGGCCGTACGCCCCCGGTTGCGTACCGCGTCACGCAGCGCGAGCCGCGGGGAGAGCGGCAGGAAGCGACCGGTCTTGCCGAACAGGCCCACCAGGGCCGGGGTGAGCGCGACCACGCCCAGCTCCGCCAGGGCACTGCCGCCGCCGACGAGCAACACGCTGTCGCTCACCGTCGAGCCGTAGAGCGCGATGG
This sequence comes from Streptomyces sp. NPDC055078, assembly GCF_053607985.1. Taxonomy (NCBI): domain Bacteria; kingdom Bacillati; phylum Actinomycetota; class Actinomycetes; order Kitasatosporales; family Streptomycetaceae; genus Streptomyces; species Streptomyces sp. NPDC055078. Next base: position 23,611 of record NZ_JBSGUP010000045.1, on the reverse strand, counting down.
CGGCGCCCAGGGCGACCGCGATGAGGCCGATGGTCGGCAGCACCCTGCTCGTCCTGCGGACACCACGGCGGCCGGTGAGCGAGGCGAGCACTGACTGACGGGAGGCGGTGACGGCCGGGACCAGCGCGGCCAGCAGACCCGTCAGTACCGCCAGCAGACCGATACCGAGCAGTTCCAGCGGCCGGATGTCGAAGCTCGCGAAACGCTCGCCGGCGTAGTCTTCGATCACCGGTCGCAGCGCCCAGGTGAGCAGCAGCCCCAGCGCGGTGCCGACCACCGCCGCGACCGCACCGAGCACCAGGCCGCCCGAGAGCACGATGGCCCGGATATGGCGGCGGTCACCGCCGTTGGCACCGACCAGACCGAGCTGTCGCCGTGAGCGCCGGGCACCCACCGCGAAGGCGGGGCCCGCCAGCAGACAGATCTCCAGCATGGCGAGTCCGACGACGGTCGCGACGGCGCCGATCACGGTTGCCTGGGCGGATGAGCTGTTCCCGTAGTCGTGCCAGACGTCGTAGAACGGGACATCGGACCTGGGCGGCGGGTCAAGAATCACCGCGCGGGAAGCGACCGTCACCCCCTTGGCGTTGACCTGCTTGACCATGTTCCACGTGAAACCACCCTTGATCTTCACCAGATAGCTGGTCTCGGGACCGGTGGTCGGCAGACCGGCCTTCTCCAGCTCCTGGTCCAGCGGCGCGAGGAGTGCGCCCGGGAGGAGGTTCACCTGGTCGGTTTTGAGCAAGCCGGGAAGCTCGTAGGTGCCCACGATCGTGTACTGGCGGTCCAGGCCCCGGGCCGAGAGCCCGGAACCCAACTCCAGGCCGCTGTTCTTCAGGAACTGGGAGGTCACGGCGACCTCGTCGGCCTTCTTGGGGAACCGTCCGTCGAGCAGGGTCATGATCCCCCTGCTCATCGGGTCCGCCGCTTTCAGCTCCCGGATCTCGGTGTTCAGCAGCCCGTGCCCGGTACGGAGTTTGGCCCGCCCGAGCGTGTCCGTCAGCGTGGTGGCTCCCGCGGGCAGCGCCTTGGCGACATCCGTGCCGCCTTCGGGCAACGGCTTGTTCTCATACTCCATCGGCGGCAGGGAGGCTTCGCCGTCGGGCGACTGCAGCACAGGCACGCCGCCGTACTGCGGATCGGTCACCCGGGCGTCCGCGCGCCCCATCTCCCGCTGGAGCTTCTGCTCGGGGGAGAGCTGTCCGCTGCGGATGGTCAGGTCCGCGGCGCTCACACCGACGATCGGCAGGGCGAGCATCGCCAGAACGAGGACGCTGCGTCCCTTGTTGCGCCAGGCGTCACGGCGGGCGATACGGATCGCGGCCCGCCAGGAGCGGTACCAGGTCTTCACAGCTCGACCGCTCCCTGACCCGTGAGCAGCGAGTCGGCCTGGCTGCGGATGGTCTGGTCGACCACGGCGCCGTCACGGAGGAAGATCACCCGGTCCGCCCAGGCCGCGAAGCGCGGCTCATGGGTGACGAGGATGCCGGCCGCGCCGGCGTCGCAGCGGGCGCGCAGCAGCGCGAGCACGGATTCACCCGTCTCGGAGTCCAGCGCACCGGTCGGTTCGTCGGCGAGGACCAGCCGTCGTCCGCCGACCAGGGCGCGGGCGATCGCGACGCGTTGCTGCTGACCGCCCGACATCTCGTCCGGGAAGCGGTCGGCGAGCTGGCCAAGCTCCATCTCCTCCAGCGCGGCGAGGGCCTCGACACGGGATTTACGGGCGGAGACACCGTCCAGCTCGCGCGGCAGGGAGATGTTCTCGGCGGCGGTCAGCGCCGGGATGAGGTTGTAGTCCTGGAAGACGTAGCCGATGCTGCGGCGGCGCAGGGCGGCGAGTGTCTTGCGATCGGCGGTGGTGATGTCGGTGTCCTCGACGATCACCCGGCCCGAGGTGGGTGCGTCCAGGCCGCCCGCGATGGTGAGCAGGGTGGACTTTCCGGAGCCGGACGGGCCCATGACGGCGACGAGTTCACCGGGGAAGACATCGAGATTGATACCGCGCAGGGCGTGTACCTCGGTGGCGCCGCTGCCATGGACGCGGGCCAGTTGTTGGAGTTGCAGCACGGGCTTTTGCGCCTGGTGTGACTGCTGTGGCGTAGAAGTGGACATCGGAGGGTTCCCCCTTGGACGGAGCGGTCGAGCGGCAGACTTCCGAGCGTCTGAGTTTTGAGTGCTGAGCCTTGAATGCCGAGCCCTGAGCGCCTGAGCGCCTCTGTGCCTGAGTGCCTCTGTGCCTGAGTTGCGGTGCCTTGGCCCTGAGCGGTCTGAGCCTGGGCGCCCGGGGCCTTGAGTGCCTGGCCTTGAGTGCCTGGGCCTGGGTGTCCGGGCCTGGTGCGCAAGGGTGTTCACGCGGCAGGGCGTTCAGCGGTTGCGCCGTCGGCGGCCGGGCAGGTGACACCCAGCCACGGGCGGTGGAGCGGTGCAGCGGTGGTGCAGGGTGGTCGGCCGAGTGGCCGGCCGGTCGGTCCGGTGAAGCGGCTGAGCCGGTAGCAGGCGGCTGAGCCTGTGGTGTCGGAAGCCTTGCTGGACGGGTGAGTGGAGAGCGGTGGACTCGGTCCGGGTGACCGGACGGCGAGCGGGTGGCCCGGTGGGGCCGCGGGTGGTGCGTGGGTGTGCTGTCCTGGGCCTCGGCCCAGGGCGGAACCATGAGACCGCCAGGGGACGGCGGGCGGTCCGCGATCGCCTCGTGCCCAGGCCCCGGTGCCTGCTGCCCGAGCCCCAGTGCCTGGTGCCCGGGGTCAGGTCGTGGACGCGGGACCGGCAGGTGCGGTCGGAGAGCGCTGCGAGGGCCCTGCTCTTCGGCCGCCGGCCCGCTCGGGCGTTGGCGGGTCGGCCGCCGAAGGGCGCTCGGCACCCTCGGCGGACTTCGCGCCTTCCGTGGACTTCATGGAGAGCCTGATGAGTCTGACCTCGCAGTGGTCGAGCCAGCGTGCCTCGGCCTCCGTCTGGAAGATCAGCTGCTCCAGTACGAGCAGCCAGGCCACATCGTCCCGCTCCCGCGCGCCCCCGTTCTCGATGGCGGCCAGCGCCTGGGCCTTGAGCCGGGTGTAGTCCTGCATGGCCTTCACGGTGTGATGGCGCTGGGACTGGATGACGGCCCGGATGTCCACACCGCGGGCCCCGATCGCCATCGCGAGCTTGATGGCCAACTCGTCCCGGGGCGGACTGCTGCGGTCCACCGGAGCCTCGAACCAGCTCCTCAGCTCGGCCTGCCCGGCTTCGGTGATGACATACAGCGCGTGCCCGGCGTCGTCCTCGCCGTTCTGCGCGACCATGCCGTCACGTTCCAGCCGGTTGAGGGTCGTATAGACCTGGCCGACGTTGAGCGGCCAAGTGGACCCCGTGCGCGACTCGAATTCTGAGCGGAGCTGCGAGCCGTACCGAGGCCCGTGCTCCAGGAGGGCGAGAAGCCCGTGACGGATCGACATACTCGGTATGTATACCGGGTATGCCGGGATGGGCCAACCGTCAGAAGGGGGAACCCTGATGTCCGTCCTGAGGATGACGCCGACCGTGCGGAAGGGGGACGGGGCGGGGTCAGCGACGCCTCATCCGTACGCCCAGGAAGCCGATTCCCAGGCCCATGAGTGCCATTCCGACCCCGAGGGAGAGCGGCGAGACCTCATGGGCGACGGGTTCCGGAGCGGTCTGCGCGGGCTGCTGACGTGCGGCTGCGGGGGCCTGAGGGCTCAGTGGGGCCGCCGTGGTCTCCTCGATCACTCCCACCGCGCCCTCCTCGTTGAGCTCAGGTGCCTCGTCCTCCGTGAGAGGGGGGTTCGGGGCGAGGGGCCAGGGGCTGGGAGAGACGGCCGGGTCGGACGGGGACGTGGAACCGGGACGAGACTGTGACGTTGCCGACGCCGTACCGGAGCCGTCAGGCGCCGACGCGGTGCCGGTGGAGGAGCGGGCCGCCGCCTCGGAAGGGGGGCGGGAGGGGGTGCCGGGGGCGGTGTCCACAGGCGGGTCGGAGGACTCGCGCGGGCTCTCGCTCACCGGCGACCGCCCGGGCCGCGGACGCCCCTCGCCCGCCGGGCGCCCCGCCAGCGACGGGGAGGCGCTGGGCCGGGCCGTGGGGGTCGAAGCGGCGGGTGGCGTCTCCTCCGCGTACGAGGGTGGCGTGGCCGACAACAGCAGGGGGAGCGTGGCGATGGCCATCGCACACCGCGTGCGGAGCCTTGGAGTCACCGGGTGACCCCCCTCCCGTGCCGAGCCGCTGTACCTAGCCGCTGTACCGATGGACTCAGCGTCACACGACGTGACAGATCCGGCATCTCGGGCCCGGTGCCGTGGGGGGCCGGAGCGGGAGGGCCGTTGAGCCGGCCGTACGCGGGAGGGGGCGTACGCATACGGCGGGGGGCGTACGGGAGTGACGGCGAGCGCCCACCGTGCGTTGCGCACCAGCCGGGTCAGCCGGGTCAGCCGGGTCAGCCGGGTCAGCCGGGTCAGCCGGGTCAGCCGGGCCCGACAGGCCCGACAGGCCCGACAGGCCCGACAGGTCTCGCCGGGCCGGCAGGGGGACGGCCGGCAGCCGGTCGGTCAGCCGCAGGCCCGCGGTCGGGCAGCCCGCTGGGCAACCAGCCGGTCAGCCGGCCTTGCCCGTCGAGACCTCCAGCTCGTACTCCTGGCCCGTCGGGAGCACGGCCGACCCCTGGCGCGGATACTGGTCCACCACGGCGTCCTTGGGCCACTGAGGGTTGTTCACCTCGGTCACCTTCCAGGTCCAGCCGGCCGCCCGCAGACAGTCCTTCACCGACAGCAGGTCCTTGTAGCGCAGATCGGGCGCCTGGACCTTCTTCGTGTCGGAGCCGTCCTCCAGGGGATCCGAGCACTTCGTCGACTCGATGGTCCGGCCCCGGTCCGGCTTCATGACGACCCCGCTCCCGGCGTCCCCCGTCTGGCTTGCCGTCGGCGACGGCCCGTCCCCGTCCTTGGCGTTCTTCTCGGCGCTCCGGTCCTGAATCGCCTTGATCACGCCGATGATCAACAGGACGCCCATGAAGACCGATGCCACGGTGATCGCGATCCGGCGGCCGGGGGACCTGCGACCGCCACCACCGCCGGCCGACGGCGGGGCCGACGAGATGGTGTACGCGGGAGAGTGCCCCGCCATCGGCCCCGGTGCCTGATACGCGGGCGCTTGCTGGTGCGGATATCCGTACTGGGGCGGCGGGGTCCCCGCGTGCTGCGGGGACTGCCCGTGCTGTGGCGGCAGCGGTGTCTGGGGCGTCTGCGGCGGGGTCGGCGCCCCATAGGGCCCCGGCTGATACGGCGTCTGCACACTCTGCTGCGGCGGAGGCGCGGCGGCCGACTGGTCCAGCGGCGGGAAGACCGCGGAGCCCACCCCCGAACCGCTCGCCACCGGCCCGCCGCCGACGATCACCGGCGCGGCCGTCTGACCGCCGCCGGCGACCCGCGCGCACTCGTCGCGCATCGCCGCCGCGCTGGGGAAGCGTTCGTTCGGGTTCTTCTTCAGCGCCCGCGCCACCAGCGCGTCCATGGCGGGGGTCAGGGAACGGTTGATCGTCGAGGGGGCGACCGGCTCTTCCTGCACATGCGCGTACGCGATCGCCAGCGGCGAGTCCGCGTCGAACGGCAGCCGTCCGGTCAGCAGCTGGAAGAGCATGATGCCGACCGAGTAGAGATCGGAGCGGGCGTCCACACCCCGGCCGAGCGCCTGCTCGGGCGACAGATATTGCGGTGTGCCCACCACCATGCCGGTCTGGGTCATCGAGGTGACACCCGACTGCATGGCGCGCGCGATGCCGAAGTCCATCACCTTGACCACACCGCGCCTGGTCATCATCACGTTCCCGGGCTTGATGTCCCGGTGGACCAGTCCGACCTCATGGCTGGTCTCCAGCGCGGCCAGCACATCGGCCGTCACCTTGAGCGCCCGGTCGGCGGGCATCGCGCCGTACTGCCGCACATCGTCGTGCAGCACGGAGCCGAGCGGGCTGCCCTCCACGTACTCCATGACGATGTACGGCATCGGGCCGCCGCCGCTCGCGGCGGGGTCGGCGAAGGTCACCGTGTCCTCGCCGGTGTCGAAGACCGAGACGATGTTCGGGTGCGACAACTTGGCGACGGCCTGGGCCTCGCGCCGGAACCGCTCCCGGAACGACTGCTCGCGCCCCAGCTCCGAATGGAGCGTCTTGATGGCGACCTGCCGGTCCAGCGCGGAGTCGTACGCCAGATGGACCGAGGCCATCCCGCCCTCGCCGAGCAGGTCGCGGAACTGATACCGGCCACCCGCCAGGGAGCCGCCCGCATAGCGGCCCTGCGTACCGTCCTGGCTCATGACTGTGCATCCCCCTCGGCGCGAAGAAGCCGGTGTGAAGACCCGCTGTCCGCGATGTGCGTGATCCGTTATGCCTGATCCGTGTGCCTGATCCGTAGATCCGTATCTGATCCGTATCCCTGATCCGTACGACGTGGCAAGTCTGCCCGAGGGGTGCGGCACGTCAAGCCGGGTGCCCGTTCCGTGACCGTACGCACAAGAACAGTCCCTTAAGCGTTACCGCAGTACCACAGGGATTTGCGTGGCCGTGCTCACAGGGGGTTTGATGACCGGTCCATCTCAGGCCGGTCTGTCGTACGAAGGCTGTAGCGTGAGGCACCAGTGTAGATACAGATACGACGGCGAGGACTGATGGCACCCGAACCCGAAGCTGGCGGCAGCGGCGTGCCGGATGGGGCTGACTCCTGGGGCGTCGGCGGTGTCGTCGGCGACGGCCGCTACCGGCTGACCCACCGCCTCGGACGCGGCGGCATGGCCGAGGTGTTCGCGGCGGAGGACGTACGCCTCGGCCGGACCGTCGCGGTCAAGCTGCTGCGTGCCGATCTCGCCGAGGACCCGGTCTCCAAGGCCCGCTTCACCCGCGAGGCGCAGTCGGTCGCCGGTCTCAACCACCACGCGATCGTGGCGGTGTACGACTCCGGCGAGGACGAGTTCAACGGCCAGTCCGTGCCGTACATCGTCATGGAGCTGGTCGAGGGCCGCACCATCCGCGATCTGCTGCTGAACGCCGAGGCACCGCCGTCCGAGCAGGCGCTGATCATCGTCTCCGGCGTCCTGGAGGCGCTGGCGTACTCGCATCAGCACGGCATCGTGCACCGGGACATCAAGCCCGCGAACGTGATCATCACCCACTCCGGCGCGGTGAAGGTGATGGACTTCGGCATCGCGCGCGCCCTGCACGGCGCGTCCTCGACGATGACGCAGACCGGCATGGTCATGGGCACCCCGCAGTACCTCTCCCCCGAGCAGGCGCTCGGCAAGGCCGTCGACCACCGCTCCGACCTCTACGCGACCGGCTGTCTGCTCTACGAACTGCTGGCGCTGCGGCCCCCGTTCACCGGTGAGACCCCGCTCTCGGTGGTCTACCAACACGTTCAGGACATTCCGCTGCCGCCGTCCCAGGCGTCGGACGTGGTGCCGCCCGAGCTGGACGGGCTGGTGATGCGCTCCCTCGCGAAGGACCCCGACGACCGGTTCCAGAGCGCGGAGGAGATGCGCGGTCTGGTGCAGTACGGGCTCCAGATGATCCAGCAGCAGGGCAGCCACAACGGGACCTGGAACACCGGGCCCGTCGAGATGCGCGAGGGCTCCGGCCCGGGTCTGGGGATGACCGCGGCGACCGGTATGCACCACCCGATGCACGGGGAGACCTCGCAGGGGCGGATCCTGCCGCCGGCGAACCCCGACGACGGGGGCTACGACGGCGGCCGGCGGCCCAGCCGTAACCGCGGCAAGGTGTGGCTGGTGGCCGCGCTCGCGCTGGTGGCCGTGGTGGCGGGGGTCGCCTTCGCGCTGAAGCAGACGCAGGACCCGGACCCCGGGCCCAAGGAGGGCACCAAGACCTCGCAGTCCCCGACGACCTCGGAGAGTGCGAAGTCGCCGTCGCCGACGCCGTCCGAGGAGGAGACGGACGAGCCGGACGATACGCCTGGGGGGCAGCAGGAGCCGACGCGGAAGCCGACGTACCGGCCGCCGCCGAAGGCGACGCCGTCGCATACGCCGTCGACTGGGACGTCGCCGAAGGAGACGCCCAGTCAGACGGATGAGCCGACGGGGAACCCGCCGAGCACGGACATCACTGATCCGGGTGGGGGTCCGGGTGACCCCTCGGGTGAGCCGACCCCGACGGGGGGTAACCCCGCAGGGGGCTCCGGGGGTGACCCGGGCGGGCAGAACACCACCTGATCCGTCTGTCCGCGTAGCACCGGGCCCGGCCACCTCTGTTGACCGGGCCCTTCGCCGGGGCTCCGCCCCGGACCGCCCCCTACGCCCCTGCGGGCGTGGAGGTACCCCCAGCTCCTCAATCGCCGGACGGGCTGGATGGTGCCGGGTGCGCAGACGGCGGGTGGTGCGCGCCTCAATCGCCGGCGGGGCTGATTTTGCTTGCCCGGTCCTCAATCGCCGGACGGGCTGGATGTGACGCCGGCGGGGCTGAATTTGCCCGGTCCAGGGGGCCGTTACGTCGTGAATGCCTCCCGGACCGCTGCGTACTGGCTGGTCCACCACACCGCCAGGGCCGACACCGCGGCGAACTGCGGGTCGGCCCTGCGGTCGGAGAGCTGGTAGCGCCAGCGCAGTATCCAGAAGTCGTTGAGGCGCTCCCACCAGACGCGGTGGACGGCGGCGGCGAGTTCTGCGGCGTCGGCGCCGGCGGCGCGGCGGTAGGCGCGGGCGTAGGCGCGGACTTTGGGGAGTTCGAGTTCGCCGGCGGGCTGGACGAAGAAGATGGCCGCGGCGCGGACGGCCTCCTCGGCGCGGGGCTGGACCCCGAGGCGGTCCCAGTCGACGATCGCGGCGGGTTCGGCACCTCGGTACAGCAGGTTCAGCGGGTGGAAGTCCCCGTGCACCCAGCCGCCGGCGGAGGCGGGCGGGGGTCTGCGGTCGGCGTGGAGTTCCAGGAGGGCCCGGCGCTCCATGAGGCGGTGTTCGGCGAGGGTGTCGAAGCTGCTGTGGGGGCTGGACGCCCTGGCCAGGGCTAAGAGTTCATCGATGAGCGTGAAGGTTTCCTCCGGGTCTGCGCTTTCGTACTCCCCCGGCTCGCTGTGGTCCACCATGACCCGTTCCAGACAGGTGTGGACGAGCCCGAGGAGGGAGCCCAGCCGACGGGACTGGAGGGTGGACAGATGCGCGCCGTTGCGGTGGCGTCCTTCGATCCAGGGGTGCAGTGCGTAGCAGTCGCCCCCGATCACCGCGACGGTCTCGCCGTGGGTGTCCTCGACGGGCGGGGCGACCGGTACGCCCAGGGCCTGGAGGCGCTGGGTGGCACGGTGCTGACGGGCGATGGCCTCATGGTCGCCGTCGAGGTGATGCTTGAGGAAGTACGCGCCATGGGTGGTGGCGAGACGGTAGCCGCGATTGAGGAGGCCCTCGGTGACCCGCTCACAGGAGAGCGGTTCGCCCGGGTTCTCGTAGCGGCGCAGCAGGGCACCGACCGGAGGTGCGGTGACAGATGAGCGCGGCACTCACCAAATGCTAGATCACGCAGCGTGTCCGGTGGGCTGCTCTTCGCGATAGTCCAGGGTATGCACGGTGACGAACTGTGGTTCGAGACGCATATGCACCGGTTCAAACCTCTCGCCGTCCGCCTGATGCGGCTCATCGCCGAAGAGCCGCATCGTCTCGCGGGCCGGCTGGACGATCTCCGCCATGCCCGTGAACTGTACGGACCACAGGGACTTTCCACCGGAGCTGAAGTTGTCGGCCTCATAGGCCACGACACTGCCGTTGCACGCCCGGTGGTAGCCGAAACCGCGGTGGATCCGCAGGAGGACACCGCCGTCCAGCACGATGTGCCGGGCGGGGGCGACGAAGGGCATCGCCCGCATGCTGGTCGCCAGCCTGCCGTAGGAGACACGGGAGAGCAGCTCGATCGCGCGCAGTTCCTCGGCGGCGGTATCCGATCCGGCGGTATCCGAAGCGGCGGCATTCGATGCGGCGGCTGCGGCGGATACCGCGCCTGCGGTGGACAGGGCCTCTGCGGCAGCCGCATCCGATCCGGCGGCTGCGGCGGCTACGGCCGCTGCGATCGCGGCGGACGCCTGGTGTTCCTTCGTGGACGACGCCTGGAGTTCCTCGGTGGACATGGATTCCACTGTCGGTGACCGGAAGTCCCAGGGGAAGGGGCCGCCGCCCCCCGTCGACGGGGACGTAAGTCCCGGTTCGGGGGTCCGTAGGGATCAGGCCGTACGTGTGACACGTGCCACCTGTGCCCGCTGTGCCGCCCCGGCGCCCGCCGTGTCACCCCGCGCCCGCCGTGTCACCCGCGCCCGCCATGCCACCCGCGCCCGCGCCGTACGGCCTCAGCGCTGCCCGCGTTCCCGCGCCCGCGCTCCGGCGCCCCCGTCCGTACACAACACCGTCAGTGGTGCTGGCGCTCCTGCATCCTCGCCACATACGCCGCGGCCTGCGAGCGCCGCTCCATCCCCAGCTTGGACAGCAGACTGGAGACATAGTTCTTGATCGTCTTCTCGGCGAGATGGAGCCGCTCGCCGATGACCCGGTTGGTCAGCCCCTCGCCGATCAGATCCAGGATCCTGCGCTCCTGGTCGGTGAGCGCCGCCAGTTTGTCGTCACCCTTAGGGGCGCCGCCGTCGCGCAGCCGCTCCAGGACGCGCGCGGTCGCCACCGGGTCCAGCAGGGATTTGCCCGCTGCCACCTCCCGTACCGCCGAGAGCAGCTCATTGCCCCGGATCGCCTTGAGCACATAGCCCGAGGCTCCGGCCATGATCGCGTCGAAGAGCGCCTCGTCGTCGGCGAACGAGGTGAGCATCAGGCACTTGATGCTCTCGTCCCGGGAGCGGATCTCGCGGCAGACCTCGACCCCGCTGCCGTCCGGCAGCCGTACATCCAGAACGGCGACATCGGGGCGGGTCGCCGGGATCCTGGCGATGGCGTCCTCGGCTGTTCCGGCCTCGCCGACGACCTCGATGTCGTCCTCGACCGAGAGCAGCTCATGAACCCCGCGTCGCACGACCTCATGGTCGTCCAACAGGAATACGGTGATTTTTCGTTCTTCGCGCACGAATGCAGTCTCACACACCGGCTCTTCCCGTGCCCGGGGTGGCCGGGATAACGTGCCGGTGTCCTCGACGGTCCGCAAGGCGCTGACCAGTGGTTGTTCCCGTATTTCTCGATTTACTTGGAAATCCAAGCAAAATCGCAGGTCAATAGGGGTTTCGCAGGAATGCTGCGCACTGGGTAACGTGCTTTTTGACAGGGTCTCGTCGGGGGCACCTGTCACGCCTGTCCGGCCGACCGCACCCACCCCGTGCGCGAATACGAGACAGGCGAGCCTCCCCCTGTCTTCGGCAGGGGCGACCCCAGGCTCCCGGCGAACCCGGGGGACCGGACAGACGAGGAGCACGCACGTGACCGTGGAGAGCACTGCCGCGCGCAAACCGCGCCGCGGCGGCAAGCGGGTGAGCGCCGCGAAGAAGCCACAGAGTTCCGAACCCCAGCTCGTTCAGCTGCTGTCGCCCGAGGGCCGGCGCGTCGAGCACCCTGATTACGAGATCGACCTGACGCCCGACGAACTGCGCGGGCTCTACCGGGACATGGTCCTGACCCGCCGTTTCGACGCCGAGGCCACCGCTCTCCAGCGCCAGGGCGAACTGGGACTGTGGGCATCGCTGCTCGGCCAGGAGGCCGCCCAGATCGGTTCCGGCCGCGCCCTGCGCGACGACGACTATGTCTTCCCGACCTACCGGGAGCACGGTGTCGCCTGGTGCCGGGGGGTGGACCCGACGAATCTGCTGGGCATGTTCCGAGGTGTGAACCACGGCGGCTGGGACCCCACCACCAACAATTTCCATCTGTACACGATCGTCATCGGCTCCCAGACGCTGCACGCCACCGGCTATGCGATGGGTGTGGCCAAGGACGGCGCGGACTCCGCCGTGATCGCCTACTTCGGCGACGGCGCCTCCAGCCAGGGCGATGTGGCGGAATCGTTCACCTTCTCCGCCGTCTACAACGCGCCCGTGGTCTTCTTCTGCCAGAACAACCAGTGGGCCATCTCCGAGCCGACCGAGCGCCAGACCCGGGTGCCGCTCTACCAGCGGGCCCAGGGCTTCGGCTTCCCCGGAGTGCGCGTCGACGGCAATGACGTACTCGCCTGCCTCGCCGTGACCCGGTGGGCGCTGGAGCGGGCACGCCGCGGCGAGGGCCCGACGCTGGTGGAGGCGTTCACCTACCGGATGGGCGCGCACACCACATCGGACGACCCGACGAAGTACCGGCTCGACGACGAGCGGGTGGCCTGGGAGGCCAAGGACCCGATCCTGCGGCTGCGTACCCTCCTCCAGAACGAGAAGCACGCCGACGACGCGTTCTTCGCCGCGCTGGAGGAGGAGAGCGACACCCTCGCCAAGCGGGTGCGCGAGGCCGTGCGGGCGATGCCCGACCCCGACGGCATGGCGATCTTCGACCATGTCTACGCCGACGGGCACACGCTCGTCGACGAGGAGCGCGCGCAGTTCGCCGCGTACCAGGCGTCCTTCGCCGATGGCGCCGATGGTGCTGATGGCGCCGATGGCGCTGACGGTTCGGAATTCGCGGAAGGGGAGGTCAAGTAATCATGGCCGGACAGAAACTCCCGCTCGCGAAAGCGCTCAACGAATCGCTGCGCAGGGCCCTGGAGACCGACCCCAAGGTCCTGATCATGGGCGAGGACGTCGGAAAGCTCGGCGGAGTCTTCCGGGTCACCGACGGACTCCAGAAGGACTTCGGCGAGGACCGGGTGATCGACACCCCGCTCGCCGAGTCCGGCATCGTCGGTACGGCGATCGGGCTCGCGCTGCGCGGCTACCGGCCGGTCGTGGAGATCCAGTTCGACGGGTTCGTCTTTCCCGCGTACGACCAGATCGTCACCCAGCTCGCCAAAATGCACGCCCGCGCGCTCGGCAAGATCAAGCTTCCCGTCGTCATCCGGATTCCGTACGGCGGCGGCATCGGCGCGGTCGAGCACCACAGCGAGTCCCCCGAGGCCCTCTTCGCGCATGTCGCGGGCCTTAAGGTGATCTCGCCGTCCCATTCGGCCGACGGCTACTGGATGCTCCAGCAGGCGATCCAGAGCGACGACCCGGTGATCTTCTTCGAGCCGAAGCGGCGCTACTGGGACAAGAGCGAGGTCGACACCGACGCGATCCCGGGACCGCTGCACGCGGCCAGGACCGTGGTGACCGGAACCGATCTCACCCTGGCCGCCTACGGGCCGATGGTGAAGGTCTGTACGGAGGCCGCCGCCGCGGCGGCGGAGGAGGGCAAGTCGGTCGAGGTGCTGGATCTGCGCTCGATGTCCCCGATCGACTTCGACGCCATCCAGACATCGGTGGAGAAGACGGGCCGGCTGGTCGTGGTGCACGAGGCCCCTGTCTTCTACGGCTCGGGCGCGGAGATCGCCGCCCGTATCACCGAGCGATGCTTCTACCACCTGGAGTCCCCGGTGCTGAGGGTCGGCGGCTTCCACGCCCCCTACCCGCCGGCACGCCTGGAGGAGGAGTACCTCCCGGGGCTCGACCGGGTGCTGGACGCCGTCGACCGCTCGCTCGCGTACTGAGGGGTGCCGAGAACATGACACAGGACACTTCACTGCGCTTCCGCGAGTTCAAGATGCCCGACGTGGGCGAGGGGCTCACCGAGGCGGAGATTCTCAAGTGGTACGTAGGGCCCGGTGACGCGGTCACGGACGGCCAGGTCGTCTGCGAGGTCGAGACGGCGAAGGCGGCCGTGGAGCTGCCGATTCCGTACGACGGTGTGGTGCATGAGCTGCGCTTCCCGGAGGGCACCACGGTCGATGTCGGCCAGGTGATCATCTCGGTGGATGTCGAGCCGGGCGCCCCTGCCCCTGAGGGGCAGGCCGCTGCGGAGGCACCGGCTCCCGGGGAACCGGCCGCGGAGTCCGGGGCCGAGCCGAAGGGCCGCCAGCCGGTCCTGGTCGGATACGGGGTCGCCGAGTCCTCCACCAAGCGCCGTCCCCGTAAGCCTGCCCAGGCCCCCGGCCGGACACCGGGAGGCCAGGCCCCCGGCCAGGCCCCCGGGCAGGTCCCCGGTCAGACGGCGGGCCAGGCGGCGGGGCCGTCGGCGGGTCGGACGGGTCAGGCCCCCGGCCGGGCAGCGGGCCAGGCGGTCGGCCAGGCGGTCGGCCAGGCCCCGGCGCGGGCCGCCGGGGAGTCCGCCGCCGCTCAGGCGACGGCCGCGGCCGCGATCCAGGCCGAACTCTCCGGGGCACCGGCGCCCTCAGTGGCCTCAGGGGTACCCGAGCTGAACGGGCACGGCACCGCGCCCGCCCGCCCGCTCGCCAAGCCCCCGGTGCGCAAGCTCGCCAAGGACCTCGGGGTCGATCTGGCGGCCGTCACTCCCACCGGCCCGGACGGGATCATCACCCGTGACGACGTCCACGCGGCCCTCACCCCGGCACCGGCCGCACCCGGCCCGGCGGCCGTCGTCGCCGAGGCACCCGTGGCGGTCCCGGCCGCCCCGGCGGGCGCGCGGGAGACCCGCGTACCGATCAAGGGCGTACGGAAGGCCACGGCAGCGGCCATGGTCGGCAGCGCGTTCACCGCGCCGCATGTCACCGAGTTCATCACGTTCGATGTGACCCGGACGATCAAGCTGGTCGAGGAGCTGAAGTCCGACAAGGACATGGCGGGCCTGCGGGTCAACCCGCTGCTGCTGATCGCCAAGGCGCTGCTGGTGGCGATCAAGCGGAACCCGGAGGTCAACTCCTCCTGGGACGAGGCAGCTCAGGAGATCGTCCAGAAGCACTACGTCAATCTGGGCATCGCCGCGGCCACCCCGCGCGGTCTGATCGTGCCGAACATCAAGGACGCGCACGACAAGACCCTGCCCGAACTCTCGCGTGAGCTGGGCGAGTTGGTCGCAACTGCCCGGGAGGGGAAGACGACACCTGCGGCGATGCAGGGCGGCACGGTGACCATCACCAACGTCGGTGTCTTCGGTGTGGACACCGGTACGCCCATTCTGAACCCCGGCGAGTCCGCGATCCTCGCGGTCGGCGCGATCAGGCTCCAGCCGTGGGTCCACAAGGGCAAGGTCAAGCCGCGTCAGGTCACCACGCTCGCGCTCTCCTTCGACCACCGGGTGGTCGACGGCGAACTGGGCTCCAGGGTGCTGGCCGATGTGGCGGCTGTCCTGGAGAACCCGAAGAGGCTGATCACCTGGGCCTGACGCGGCCCTTGGGGACGCGGCTCTTCAGGAGACGCGGCCCCGGAACGACGAGGTCCCGTGACACGGCACAGTGCCACGGGACCTCGTCGTACGTCATGGGCGTGCCCCTGAGGGGAGCGTCAGTCCTGCCGAGCCGTCCCTGAGGGGAGCGTCAGTCCTGCTGAGCTGCCCCCGAGGAGCGCGTCAGTCCTGCTGAGCGCCGGCCGGAAGCGAACGCACCTTCATGGTCTTGGCGGTGGTGGAGCCGAAGCCGTAGTCCAGCAGCTTCGCGGCGTCGTTGTAGCGGTCCTTGCCGTTCAGGACGACCCCAACGTACGTCTTGGTGCCCCGGGTGGCGGCGAAGACCAGGCAGGGGCCCGCCTTCGTGCCCGTACCGGTCTTGATGCCGACCGCGCCCTTGTAGGAGCCCAGCAGCTTGTTGGTGTTGTACCAGGTGTAGGTGCGCGTACCGCCCGTGCTGGTGGTGGCCTTGGTGACGTACTTCTGCGCGCCGACGACATCACGGAAGGTCTTGCTGGAGAAGGCGTGGCGGGCCATCTTCGCGAGGTCGGACGGGGTGGTGTAGTTCTGCCCGGCCTGCGATATCCCGTCGAACGAGTCGAACTTGGTGTTCTTCAGGCCCAGTTTGGCGGCCTTCGCGTTCATCATCCCGATGAACGACTTGACGCGGGCGTTCGTGTTGCTGCCCTTGCCGAAGGCATCGGCGAGGGCGTACGCGGCGTCACAGCCGGAGGGCAGCATCAGCCCGGACAGGAGCTGGCGGACGGTGACCTTGTCGCCCGTCTTGAGATCCGCGGTGCTGCCGCCCTGCTTGGTGACGTAGTCGCGGTAGACCTGCTTGACAGTGATCTTGCGGTTGAGGTCGACCTTGGGGGTCGTCAGCACCGTGATCGCCGTCACGACCTTCGTCGTGCTCGCCATCTGGCGGCGGGTGCTGTCGCCCTTGACGTAGCGGCCCTTGCCCGTCTCCTGGTCGATGAGGTAGCCGCCCGATGCGCTGATGGCCGGCACCGCGGGCGCGGCCTGGGCGGGTGCGGCGAGCGGCGATGCGGTGAGGAGCAGGCCGCCGGAGAGGACGACCGTGGCGGCTCTGCGCACGTTCGTGCTGCTGAATATCAAAGGAAACGCTCCGAGTTCGCACATGCGTCGAAAAACGTCTGAGTCGGGTCCCGGGTAAACACGGGTCCCGATAGAAGACGCTTGAGCGAGGCAAAGGGATGCACCGGCCACACAGGTCTCATCGGAAAATCTCACCGCGGGGTGCCCGCTGGGCACGGGCGCCGCCGTCCGACCTGGCACCCCGCTCCCCGGGGTCCCGCGCCCTGCCCCTCCGGCTCCCGGCTCTCTGCTCGCCCGGCTCCCGGCCCGCTGCCTCTCCGGCTGCCGCCGCGTACCCGCTGCGTACCCGCTTGCGTGTCCTCGGGGTGCCCTCGGGCTCTCCGCCGACCCGACCCGCCCCCGCCCCTCCGCCCCGCCCCTCCGCCTCGCCTCGCCGCCCCCCTCGCCCCCTGCCCCCTCCGCCGTCAAACCCGCTGCTTTCAGCCCTTCGCGTCCTGCATCGTGGACGCGGCCTTGGGATGCACCTCTCTTGTATCTATGCTGTGCGCATGCCTGCTGCCGCCCCCACCGCCCCCGCCGCCGAACGCGTCTACACCCACATCAAGCAAGCGGTTCTCGACCGGCGGTACGAAGGCGGCACGCTGCTCACCGAAGGCGAACTGGCCGACGCCGTGGGGGTGTCGCGCACCCCCGTCCGCGAGGCGCTGCTCAAGCTGGAGGTCGAGGGGCTGATCAAGCTCTACCCCAAGAAGGGCGCCCTCGTGCTGGCCGTCTCCGCGCAGGAGATCGCCGATGTGGTGGAGACCCGCCTGCTGGTCGAGGAGCACGCGGCCCGCAAGGCCGTCCCGGCCTCCCCGCAGCTCGTCGCCCGCCTCGAAGAGCTGCTGGAGCAGCAGAAGCGGCAGGGCGAGTCGGGCGATCTCGCCGCCGTTGCGATGACCGACCGCCTCTTCCACGCCGAGATCGTGCGCAGCGGCGGCAATGAGATCCTCTCCCGGCTGTACGACCAACTCCGCGACCGCCAGCTGAGGATGGGCGTCGCCGTCATGCACGCGCACCCCGACCGGATCGCCAAGAACATCGTCGAGCACAGCGAGATCCTGGACGCCCTGCGCGGCGGCGACCCGGAGAGAGCCGCGGCCCTTGTCCACCGCCATGTGGGCTGGTTCAGCAATCTGGCGCGGGGTGAGGTCCGGTGACCTCCCCCAGCCTGCCGGGCGATCCGCCGGGCGGTCGCCGTGCCGCCGCCGTCTGGGGCATCGGCGTCGCCGTCTACTTCGTCGCCGTCGTCTTCCGTACGTCGCTGGGGGTCGCCGGTCTCGACGCCGCCGACCGCTTCGACATCAACGCCTCCGCGCTCTCCGCCTTCTCCATACTCCAGCTCCTCGTCTACGCGGCCATGCAGATACCCGTCGGTCTGATGGTCGACCGGCTCGGCACCAAGAAGGTCCTGGCGCTCGGCGCGGTGCTGTTCACCATCGGGCAGCTCGGATTCGCGCTCTCCCCCTCGTACGGAACCGCCCTCGCCGCCCGCGCCCTGCTCGGCTGCGGCGACGCGATGACCTTCATCAGCGTTCTGCGCCTGGGCAGCCGCTGGTTCCCGGCCCGTCGCGGCCCGCTGATAGCCCAGGTCGCGGCCCTCTTCGGGATGGCGGGCAATCTCGTCTCGACCATCTTCGTCGCCCGTCTGCTGCACGGGATGGGCTGGGCCGCGACCTTCGCCGGCAGCGCGGTGGCCGGAGTGGTCGTCCTCGTACCGCTGCTGCTCTTCCTCAAGGATCACCCTGAGGGGCAGCACGAGCCGCCGCGCCGCCCTTCGCACCGTGGCGCCGGGTTCATCCGCCGTCAGATCGCCCACTCCTGGCGGGAGCCGGGCACCCGGCTGGGGATGTGGGTGCACTTCACCTCCCAGTTCCCCGCGATGGTCTTCATGCTGCTGTGGGGGATGCCGTTCCTCGTCGAGGCCCAGGGCCTCTCCCGGGACGCCGCGGGCTCCCTGCTCACCCTGGTGGTGATCACCAGCATGGTGGTGGGCCTGGTCTACGGGCAGGTCATCGCCCGCCACCACGCCGCCCGGATCCCGCTGGCCCTCGGCACGGCGGGCGTGATCTCCACCGCCTGGGCCGCCGTCCTCGTCCACCCCGGGCACGCCCCGATGTGGCTGCTGATCACCCTGTGCGCGGTGCTCGGGGCCGGTGGCCCGGCGTCGATGATCGGCTTCGACTTCGCCCGCCCGGCGAATCCGCCCCAGCGGCAGGGCACCGCGTCGGGCATCGTCAACATGGGCGGATTCACCGCCTCCATGGTGACGCTGCTCGCGATCGGCATCCTGCTGGACATCACCGGTGGCAGCTACCGGATCGCGTTCTCCTGCGTCTTCGTCCTGGAGGCGCTGGGCATCACCCAGATCCTGCGCCTGCGGGGACGGGCCGTGAAACTGGAGCGGGAACGGCTGGTGGCGAGCAGGGTGGAGACGGTGCACGTCCCGGCATGAGCGCGCCGGGGGCGCCGGGGTACGTACGGCTGTGGGCACGGCTGCCCGTACGGGCGGGGGCGGATGGGCCCCTGTCGGCCGGGGTGGCGCGTACGGCCCCTAAGGGCGCTTCCGGCGGGGGCGTGGGCGTACGTACGGGCGCCCTTGTGCCGGGGACCCGCGTCGCCACAGGGCTCAGGGGCACGCAGGGCGGGCAGGACGGCTCGCAGGGCGCCGGGCGCTCAGCGCGGGAGGGCGCGGGCACTGCGCGTATGCGAGGCTCAGGACGCCCCGGGAGGCGAGAGCGGCGGGGGCGCTCAGGACACGCAGGCGCCTCAGGACAATCAGGCGAATCAGGCGAATCAGGGCGTGACGGCGAACTCGCGCAGAATCGCCGCCGCCAGCTCCTGGTCCCCGTCCACCTTGATCCGGTCCACCACAGCGGCCAGCCGCACCCGCCCGCAGGCCAGCCGGTAGTACGTCTCCCAGTCCATGGCGAGCGTCACGATCGGCCCCAGCGACGGCGAGCCGTCGACCGAACCACGGCCGTCCGCGTTCACCCGCACCGTCCGCAGAAACTCCAGCGGCCCGTGCACATCGACCACCACCGCCGAACTGGGCGGCGCCCCCGCGTCCTTGGCGACGACCTTCGGCAGGGCGTCGAGCAGGAAGTCCCGGGTGACATAGGCGCCGGGGGAGTCGAGGTTGCCCGGCTTGTTGAGCGCCACCCGCAGATCCTGCTCATGCACCCAGGTGTCGAACGCGCGCATCCTCATGGCGACTTCAAGGGTCTGCTCGGCCCCGAGGGGAGCACGGACCTTGGCATCGGGTGAGCGGTTCTCATTGCGGAGCTGCCGGGCCCGCCGGATCATCGTGTACTCCAGCTCCGATGTCATCTCCGGAGCCGTGTGATGCCTGCGCACATCGACCTGCATCTCCATGTAACGGGCGAAGTCGCTCTTCACATGGTAGAGATCACGCGGCAGCGTGTGTATGGGCCGCGGGTCGCCCAGCATCTCGGTCTCCATGCCGATGACATGCGAGACCACATCCCGTACCGACCAGGATGGGCAGGGCGTGGGCCGGTTCCACTCCCCCTCGACGAGCGGCTGCACCAGCTCGGCTATCGACTCGATGGCGTGAGTCCAGGCATCGGCGTAGGTCTGGAGGCTGGGATGGACGGTCACGGGACCCCTCGGCGGTTCTGCGGGACGCGGGCTGGCGGCTGATGGCTGGGCGGGCGGCGGGCTGGTCGGCGTGGGAGGCTCGGCAGTTAAGTTACGCTGCCGGACGTCGCCCCGGCAGTGCTTTCGTGTGACGATCGTAGGCCCGTACGGAGGGGGCAAACGCCAGGGCGCCCCTGGTGTGCCCGCGCGCCGCCGCCAAACCGCCCCAGAGGCGTATGAACAGCCCATTTCGCAGTCGGGCGCCGGGGCTGCTGCCGGGGGCTGTCGTCTGCTTCGTACGTCCGTACCTCCGTGCCGACGGGTTCCGGTCGCCGACCACCTGCCCGCCGGGGGCGGCCTCTCTATACTCGGGATATGGACCAGGAACTTGAGCGAGCCGCACTCATCGCATTGCTGCGACGGGGCGATCGTTCCTGGACCGAGCTGACGGACCAGATCGAGACCGTGGGCAGCGCGCGTACCGTTCTCGACGACGCTCTCGACGTCTCCGGGCAGGGCGCCCTCTTCGATACCGCGCCCGCCGCGGACCTGGAAACCCTCGTCGCCGAGATCGCCGATTGGGAGCGGGAGGGGATGCGGCTGGTCACCATCCTCGACGAGGACTACCCGCTTTATCTGCGGCTCGTCCACCAGCGACCGCCGTTCCTCTTCCTGCGTGGCACTCAGCGCGAGGACGATCTGCGCGTCGCCGTGGTCGGCACCCGCACTCCCACCCCGGAGGGGATCAACCACGCGCGCGCCATCGCGGGCGGGCTCGCCGAACGCGGGGTCACCGTGGTCAGTGGCCTGGCCGCTGGGATCGACACCGCCGCCCATGGCACCGCGCTCGCTGTCGGCGGCCGGACCGTCGGAGTCATCGGCACCGGACTGCGCCGTGCCTACCCCGCGCAGAACGCCCGGCTACAGCAGGAGATCGCCGAGCGGGGACTGCTGATCTCCCAGTTCTGGCCGGACGCGGCACCCACGAAGGCGTCCTTCCCCATGCGTAACGCGGTGATGAGCGGCTACAGCCTGGCCACGGTGGTGGTCGAAGCCGCCTACCGCAGCGGGGCACGCATGCAGGCGCGGCTCGCCCTGGAGCACGGCCGACGAGTCTTCCTCATGCGATCCCTCATGACGCATGAGTGGGCCGGGGAGTACGCGTCCCGCCCCAATACGACGATCATCGACGGCCCGGACGACGTATTCGCCGAACTCGACTCGCTGGTGCCCACCGCCGGCGAGTTGACCTGGGTATAAGGGACGGCGCCGGGTGGCATCCGTTGGCGAGCTCTCCGCCCGCTATGCAAACTTCCTCGTACACCCGCTGTCCCCAGGGCCGGGTGTCTGCCGGGTCTGCCGTGGACCGGTGAATCCCGGTTAATGGGGATATCCGCTGTGCTGTGGCGCTTCCTCGACTTACACGAAGCGTGCGTGTCCGCGCCTTGTGAGGTGGCGGCTTTCGACAGCATGACCACGGTGCCCAGCACCAGTGCTGGGATGCCTGCATACTCCGGCCCTGAGACCACGCCCCGGACCATGCGAGGACAATGGCGGTGACTCTGCGCCCGACGGAGGCCCCGTGAACGACGTTTTCCGCACGTCAGAGCTTCGAACTACTCGTTAAGTCACTGGTATTGCGACTAGACCAGGTCAGACCAGAGTGGCGTCCAGGTGCTGCTGCACCGGTTCGAACAGTCCGTATGGGACGTACTGGGGGATGTCGGCGTGGTGGGCCATCGCTGCCTTCCACGGCGCGGCGTCGGCGCGGGCGATCTCTTCCCACGCAGCGGCGTTGGCGGCGGTGAAAGCCTCCACGGCGTCTGCGGGCGCGCTCAGCCAGGACGGGAAACGGCGGGCGATCGGCGGCGACATGTTGGTGAAGACCTGGTACGGAAAGCCCCGCACTGGCGAGCTGTCACGAAAGTTCGAGGCTAGGAACAGTCCGGGTGACTCATGGGCTTCAGTGTTTCAACGAACCGTGAACCCGAGGCGGTATGCAGAAGGACAATCCAGCATCTGAGGTGTCTAAGAATAGCTCGCTGAAAAGTGATGATTTCGCGGCTTTCGCTTATTGTAGGCTGCGCCAGAGAGCCGTGCAGCCAGCCTGCAGGCCGAGACTCTTCCGAACTTTGCCCCTGCGGTCACGGCGTTTGCCCGCGCGCATCTTGCCTCACCAGCCTCCCGCTCTGTATAGAGAAAGGACTGCCCGCAACGAGGGAGATTCACTTGCACGAACATAAAGAGGCCAAAGCTACCGCCACCGATAGGAAGCGGACTCCCTCCCACGCAGCCTTGTCCGGACCCGCACATCCCGCCCAGCGTTTACTCACTCTCCAGGCCGCGGTCGGGAACGGCGCCGTGGTCCAAATGCTCCGCCAGACCGGACACCCTTGGGCACAGCACGAACACAACCTCGGCTGCGGCCACCTGGACAATAAACAACCTGCCATGCAGCGCTCCGCCGCCCAGGACGTTCTGCGCGCCCCCGGCAACCCTGTCGACACCGCCACCCGGGCAGGGGATACGTCTGCTCACTCCGTGCAGCGGAAAAAATTGGAAACGCGAAAAACCCGAATGCATGCGCAGCAGGGGCCATCGTGCTGGCTCTTCGTCCTTGAAGCGCTCGCCCAGGCACACGGCCTGGCAACTTCGTACCTGAAGGTGGCGATGTATGCCTACCCAAAGGGGGAAGAACTCGGATATGAAGATCGCAGGGTTGAAGCTGTAAAGAAAATGGCTGAAAATCTTGATTGGATGGTCCAGGCGCTGCGATCGCACAGTAAAAACTCAGAAGAGATTTCCCGCCAAGATGTCGAGAGGATCGCCCAGGAAGCGGGAGCCACTAAATGTCTCAGATTTATAGGCTTCGAAAGGGTGGCTATGGGGAAATATGAAGTCGAGATTGCGGATGTAGGGGGAATTATTGATGTCTTCGATGAAGCCTGGAGGCGGGCCGAGCGGCTGCGGAGGATCGTTGATACGCCGGGGTCTGACACGAAAGAAATACTCGGAGGGGATGCAGAGAGAGTCAGACCAGAAAGCTCTGTGGCGTCCGCCACGAGAAAACTGAAAGAGCTGCGAGAGGAAATGCCCGTATTCCTCTCGGTTCGGAAGAGATATAAGCCGCGAGAAAGGGACCGTCCCGACCCCAGCCAGCCGATGCCTATGGGCGTCTACTGGACCGATCGGACAGACCCGATGGAATCTACCAACCATGCGCTTCTGCTCACCGGCTACAAAAAGGGAATCGTTTCCTATAAAGACCCGAACTTCGGAGATATTGAAATCCGCATCACCGTCGAGCAGTTCATGGAAATGGCGGGAGATAGGTATCTCACCATGAGACCATACGACCCGGATAGGGGGGCGCTGGATGAACTCGGCGACTGAAAGCGGGCCAGTCGTGATGTCAGGGTGAACGCCCTCGGCGCGGATCTCTGAAATCAGAAAGGTCGAAGGTTGTCATTTCGTCGTAATAGTCCGGTGAGGTGTGCGCCTCGGGCCTTCTTTGTGTAGGCAGTCGTAGAGCTGTGCGCATCGGCGTTCGCCGCCGTCCGGGACAGGGCGACACGCCACACGATGAGTACCGGCCAGTCTGGCCGCGTACCAGGAACGGTTCGGCGGCTCTCGACTCACTCGACTGATCACACCGGCGCGGCAGTGAAGGCCCCGCCATTCCGGCTCACCCGGAATGGCGGGGCT